>NZ_CAXBLF010000005.1:0-108976 GCF_963976535.1 uncultured Algibacter sp.
TTTATAAGTATCAAAATCATAAATTAAAAGTACTATGAAAATCAGCAAGCCCTAACTTAGGTTTATAATAATACACCTAAAAAAGATGCTTTAACAAGGCATCATCAACTAAATTAGGAACAGTAACCCTTAAATTTGGTGTACGTGCCATTTCTCGTTTTATGGCAAAAATAGCACCTTCGTTGCGTGCCCAACTCCGTCTAGAAATACCATTGTTTACATCGTAAAAAAGCATATTTTTTATACGTGCTTCAGCTTCAGCTGTGCCATCTAAAAACATGCCAAAACCACCATTTATAACTTCTCCCCAGCCAACACCGCCACCATTGTGAATGGACACCCAAGTAGCGCCTCTAAAACTATCGCCAATAACATTGTGAATGGCCATATCTGCAGTAAATCTACTACCATCATAAATATTTGAAGTTTCTCTGTATGGCGAATCTGTACCACTTACATCATGGTGATCTCTACCTAATACCACAGAGCCAATTTCTCCTTTAGAAATGGCATTATTAAATGCGATAGCTATTTTTGAACGTCCTTCGGCATCCGCATATAAAATACGAGCCTGCGAACCTACAACCATATTATTTTGCTTTGCATTTTTAATCCAAGTGATATTGTCTTGCATTTGTAGTTGAATTTCTTCTGGGGCATGGTTCATTAAGTTGTCTAGAACCTCTGCAGCAATTTGATCTGTTTTGTCTAAATCTGCAGGTTTTCCTGAAGCACAAACCCATCTAAAAGGACCAAAACCATAATCAAAACACAAAGGCCCTAAAATATCTTGTACATAAGACGGATATTTAAAGTCTATATTATTTTCAGCCATAACATCTGCTCCGGCTCTTGATGCTTCTAACAAAAAGGCATTGCCGTAATCAAAAAAATAAGTCCCTTTTTTAGTATGTTTATTTATGGCGTTGGCATGACGCTTTAAAGAATCTTGTACTTTTTCTTTAAAAAGTTTCGGATGTTTTCTAATAAGAATATTTGATTCTTCAAAACTCAATCCTACTGGGTAATAACCACCAGTCCATGGAATATGTAAGGAAGTTTGATCTGATCCTAAATGAATAAAAATATTTTCATTATAAAAATGTTCCCATACTTCCACAACATTTCCGATATATGCTATCGAGATTACTTCATTATGCTGTTGTGCTTTCCTTACGCGTTTTGTAAGTGCATCAATGTCATCAAATAAAACATCCACCCAACCTTGTTCATGTCTCTTTTTTGCGGCCTTCGGATTTACTTCAGCACAAACCGTAATACAACCTGCAATATTTCCTGCTTTAGGTTGCGCACCACTCATGCCTCCTAATCCTGAAGTCAAAAATACTTTCCCTGCTAGTGTTTCTTCTTTAGATAAAATTTTTCTAAAAGCATTCATTACGGTTATGGTTGTACCATGAACAATTCCTTGCGGACCAATATACATGTAAGATCCAGCAGTCATCTGTCCATATTGTGTAACACCTAATGCATTGTATTTCTCCCAATCATCAGGTTTGGAATAATTAGGAATCATCATGCCATTAGTAACAACAACTCTAGGCGCTTCCTTTGAAGAAGGAAATAATCCCATGGGATGTCCAGAATACATATGTAAGGTCTGTTCATTGGTCATGGTTGCTAAATATTGCATAGTCAAAAGATACTGTACCCAATTTTGAAATACTGCTCCGTTGCCTCCATAAGTAATAAGTTCTTCCGGATGTTGTGCCACAGCTGGATCTAAATTATTCTGAATCATCAACATTATAGCTGCAGCTTGTTTAGATTTAGCAGGATATTCAGAAATTGCTCTTGCGAATATAGCATAGTTTGGTTTAAACCTGTACATATATATCCGTCCGTATTCTTTTAACTCTTCAGCAAATTCAGTAGCTAAATCATTTTGCCATTGTTTTGGAAAATAGCGTAAGGCGTTTCTAATGGCTAATTGCTTTTCTTCTTTTGAAAGTACATCCTTTCGCTTTGGCGCTCTGTTAAATCCAATTGGATATTCCTTTTTTGGAGGTAAAGTGGTCGGTAATCCCTGTAATATCTGTTCTTTAAATGTCATACTTAATTTTACTTTAAAATAAAAGTTTGATTCACCACTAAATTAATCATAGCATTTATATCATCTTTTAGGAGGCGGTCATCTTCAAGTTTTGCAACTTTTTCTCTTATAATACTAAAATTTTCTTCAATAATATCTGAAAAGGTATTAGGCCTTCTAAATTCCAAAGCTTGGGCAGCATACATGAGTTCTATAGCCAATATTTTTTCCAAGTTTCCTAATATCTGATTGAATTGTCGCCCAGAAATACTTCCCATAGACACATGATCTTCTTGTCCTAATGATGTAGGTATACTATCTGCTGATGGTGGAAAACATAATGATTTGTTTTCGGTAACCAATGCCGCTGTGGTATATTGAGGGATCATAAAACCTGAATTTAAGCCCCCACCAGTTGTTAATAAGCGAGGTAGTCCATATTTACCTTCTAATAATAAATAACATCTCCGGTCTGCAATGTTTCCTAATTCTGATGCTGCAATCGAACAATAATCTAAAGCCATTGCTATGGGTTGTCCGTGAAAATTTCCTCCAGAAATAGCTTCAGTTTCACTTAAAATAATAGGATTGTCGGTTACTGAATTCATTTCTATTTTTGTCAATTTTTTCAAATGATAAAAGGCATTTCTCGAAGCTCCATGTACTTGAGGAATGCATCGCATGGAGTATGGATCTTGTACGCGTTCACAATTTTCGTGAGAATCAACATTTTGTGACTTATAAAGCAGCATGAACATGCGTTCAGCAACTGCTATATTACCTTTAAAAGGGCGAAGTTTATGCAATTCATCTCTAAAAGGAGCAGAACTACCTTGATAGCCTTCTATACTCATAGCACCCGATACATCAGCTAAATCTAATAGGTATTCCATCTTTTTCAAGCCCGTTATGGCATGCGCTAAAATAAACTGTGTTCCATTAATTAAAGCTAATCCTTCTTTTGCTTTTAATTGAATCGGTTTTAATTCATAACCTTTTAATACTTTTTTTGCAGTAACAATTTTATCATCTACCCAAAATTCACCTTCACCAATAAGCGGTAAAAATAAATGAGATAAGGGCGCTAAATCTCCTGATGCGCCTACAGAACCTTGCTCTGGAACTACAGGTAGAAGGTTGTTTTTAATAAAAAATAAAATCCGTTCTATTACTTTTAATCGAATACCTGAATAGCCTTGACACAATGCATGGACTTTACAAATCATCATGAGTTTAGACAAGTTTTTATCAATAGGATTACCAACACCTACAGCATGTGTTATTAGTAAGTTTTCTTGTAGCTTATTAGTTTGCTCTGTCGTGATTTGAATATCACATAACGGACCAAAGCCAGTATTAATACCATAGATAGCCTTATTGGAACTTGCCATCACTTCAACTTTTTTTCTACAGGCATTAACTTTATCTTTTGCTTCTGAAGTTAGTATGCCTTCGACGGTGCCTTCAGAAATACCAATTACCTTATCTAATGTTAATGTGTCTATACCGTATTTGAATATCATTTTTGGAGTATTACTTGATTATCACAAAGTTATTCTTATTTTTGATGTTTAGAAAGACTATTTAAGTCCACTATTGATAACTATGGGTAATCAATTAGAATTTCGTCATTTAAAATATTTTTTGGCAGTTGCAGAAGATTTACATTTTCGAAAAGCAGCTGAACGCCTTTATATTTCACAACCTGGATTAAGCAGACAGATTAAACAAATGGAGGATGATTTAGGCATGAAACTGTTTGAACGTCATAATAGAAAAGTAGAATTGACTGAAGCAGGAGACTACCTTAAAAATGAACTCACTAGAAATTTAAGACAGTTAGACGACATAATAAATCATGCTAAATTACTTCATGATGGCAAAAAAGGACAATTAAAGTTAGGATATGTTGGGTCTGCGATACAGAAAATAATTCCTGAGCTATTAATAAATTACAGAACAGAAAATCCGGATATTGTTTTTAGTTTGAAAGAAATGGATAATCAAAAACAGATAGAAGAATTACTAAATTTTAATATTGATATGGGATTTGTAAGATTAGAGCAAGTCCCGAAAACTATTGAAATAAAACGTATCGTGAGTGATTCATTTTGTATAGTTCTGCCTAAAAAACATCAAATTGACGTATCCAATTTTAAAAACTTGTCGCAACTTAAAGATGAGTCGTTTATCCTTTTTGATCCAGAATACAGCAAATTTTATTACGATAAAGTATTGCAGATTTTCCAAGATAGTGGTTTTACGCCTTTGGTGTCGCATCTTACCATACACGCTAGTTCTATTTATAAATTAGTTGAAAATAATTTTGGTGTTTCAATTGTACCAAAATCTTTAACATCAAATAATCCTAAAGGTGTTAAATTTATTGAACTTGATGGTATTCCGCAGAGAACAGATTTATCTTTAGTTTGGAACAAAACTAATAGAAACCCTTTACTGAATGGAGTTTTAGACTTGGTTTTGAAATTAACACACGATAATTGAAAATAATTTAATCAACTTATAAACTGGTTTCAAATTATTTTAATAGCATTTAATATAATCAATCAATAGTGTCCGATTAAAATTTGTAAGATAGTCCGGACGATAGATTGGTTATAGGCTAAAAGATTTTTTTGAGATATGCCCATTACTTTTATAACAAGTAAAAAATCAAAACCTTTCTGAAATGACAAATCTATTGTAAATTGATTATCAATGCGTTAAAATCAAGTCTTGATTCTATATTCTATTAGCACAGCGGTCTTGATTCTTTTATCTGACAATAATGATAATCAATAAATGATGCACCTCTCTTTTACCTGAAATTAGTATATTTAGAGTATAAAATATTTTTTTCATAAAGCTTCCTAATCTGAATGAACATGAAGAATTGTTCAACCAAATACAGGTTATAAATTAGTCTGTAGAAAATATATTTACAAAACATTAATTATGTTAATGACTCAGTTGAAATCTCCGTTCTTGCTATCAATAATTACTCTTTTTTTTAGTTTTGGATCAGCAAGTATGGCTCAAGAAATACCAGAAATACTAAAATCACAGAACATAGACGATTCAAATTATCTTCCAGACTTTAGTTTTGCAGGCTATCACAATGGCGAAGTTATTATTCCAAAAACCGTTGGTAAAGTAGTTAATGCCGTAGATTATGGTGTGATTCCTAATGACGGTTTAGACGATTCTAAAGCTTTAAAAAAAGCGATAGAGGAAGCTTCAAAAATAGAAGGTAAGGTCACATTGCAATTACCGGCAGGACAATTAATTTTAAGTGATATTTTATATCTAGAACGGAGCTACTTTGTTTTGCGTGGCGCTGGAACAGGAGAGAATGGTACAGAAATATATTGTCCTAGACCTTTATTGTATGCTGATGACCCTGAGGTATTAAAAGAACTTCGAGAATATTTATTAAAGTTTGATAAGCGACAAAGAGAAAAGGAAAATAACGTCGATTTGCCATTTTCTCAATATGCATGGGCTGGAGGTTTTATTTGGACTAAAGTGCCAGGTGTTCGTGTAAAATCCTATCTTCAAAAATATGAGCAACCCTATGATGTTGTTGCTAAGGTTGCGACAGGAAAACGAGGTGAGTTTAGTTTTAAAGTATCCGAAGTAAAACACCTAAATGTTGGAGATATTCTAGAATTACAATTGTTTAATAAAGATGGTAAAAATGGTGAGATTATAAAGGATTTATATAAAAATCAAGATGTTGAAATAGGGTCGCATCATTGGGATTTTCCAGATTTGCCTTTAGTAAGACAGCAAGTAGTTGTAAAAAATATCTCAAATAATAGGGTGACCATTAATACGCCTTTGACTATGGATATTAAATCAAACTATAAAGCACAATTAGTAGTTTGGAAACACCTTGAAGAAGTTGGGATTGAACATTTAAAAGTTACATTTCCTAAATATCCTAGAGTAGCTCATCATGTGGAACCTGGATTTAATGCTATTTATTTAACCAGAGTGTTTAATAGTTGGGTGAATAATGTAGTTATTGAAAATGCCGATAGTGGTGTTTTAAGCGAGGAAATTGCTAATGTTACCATAAAAGATGTTACGACTAAGGGCGAAAATTTCGCACATTATACTGTGATGATGCAAGGCACTTATAATGTTTTAGCTCAAGGGATAAAAGTGTATAATAAGGCCGTACATCCATTAAGTTTTAACACGTTTGCTAGCAAAAGTGTTTATTTAGATTGCGAGGTTTTTGTAGACCCAATTTTGGACCAACATTCTGGTGCAAATCATCAAAATTTGTTTGATGGAATTAAAGTGCATGTATCTCCAAATGATGACAATAGTTATCCTTTATTTGCAGGAGGTGGAGCAGGATATTGGAAACCTTCTCATGGAGCATTTAGCACATTCTGGAATATTGAAGTAAATATTTTAGACGGCTTAGATTCTAAAAACCCTGTTTTGTTAAATGGTATGAATGATGGTCCTTTTGTTAGAATTGTAGGCATTTCAGGAAACCATCAATTTGAAGTAGCTTACGAGCCCAAGGCTCATATTGAATTTGTAAATGTATCCATAAAGAGTGTGCCGTCTTTGTATAGATATCAATTAAAAAAACGACAGAAGCAATAACTAATCAGCCTTCTTTTTGAGTTTAAAATTCTTTATTGTTTATTAAGATTATTTTTGTCCTTTGAATGATGAATTACATGCTAATCTTAACTTAAATCCTTATAATTTATGTTACTAATTAGAAATTTTTTTATGATTAAAGCATGTTGTTTAATTTTTGTGTTTGCACTATTTCTATATGGGTGCAAATCTAATAATAAAACTAAAGCAGAAAGTTCAATTGGTGTTGATAACCTTTTAAAACAACGTTATAACAAACTCCTAGAATACCCTTTAGATTCTATGGCTTTTCCAAGAAGTTATTCGCATGAAAAACAACAAATTAAGAAAGTCCCTTCAAAAGATTGGACCAGTGGTTTTTTTGCAGGAAACCTGTGGCAAATTTATGAGTTGACAGGGAATGAGGACTTTAAAAAGAAAGCGAAAGAATGGACAGCCTTCATTGAAAAAGAAAAGTATAACAACAGAACCCACGATATGGGTTTTAAGGTGTTTAGCAGCTTCGGAAACGGTTTAAGACAAGAAGATAATCAAGCTTATAAAGATATTATAGTTGAAAGTGCACAGACATTAAGCACGCGTTTTAATGAAAATATAGGAAGTATTCGTTCATGGGATTTTAATAAAGACATTTGGCAATTTCCTGTGATTATTGATAATATGATGAATTTGGAATTATTATTTGAAGCCACTAAAATTTCAGGTGATAGTACGTATCATAAATTAGCCATAAAACACGCAAATACCACTTTAAAAAATCATTTCAGACCAGATGGTAGTACATGGCATGTTTTGGATTATGATACTATTACATATCAACCAAGATTGAAAGTAACCCATCAAGGTATTAGTGATAATTCTGCTTGGGCACGAGGTCAAGGTTGGGCCATAAATGGTTATACTATGGTATATCGTTATACAAAAAATCCGAAGTATTTAGAGCGCGCAAAAGCTACCGCTGAGTTTTATCTAAATCATAAAAATTTACCAGAAGATGGTATTCCGTATTGGGATTTTAATGATCCTTCAATACCAAATGTGTCTAGAGATGTTTCAGCAGCAGCGGTTGTGGCTTCTGGATTAGTAGAGCTTTATGAATATACAAATAATGAAGGGTATTTAAATTATAGCAAAAAAGTAATCAAAACTCTAGAAACATCAAATTATGTTCTTCCAGCAAACTTTGAAGCGCCTTTCATCCTAGATCATAGTTTTGGAGACTGGTCCAAAAGGGCTGAAATGGATGAGCCAATTGTATATGGTGATTACTATTATTTGCAGACGTTATTAAGACTTAACTCAATTAAATAAGAATTCAAATCAATATTCTTGTAATTTCTAATTATTAAAATATTAGTCAACTAATTTGTAAGCTTTAAGCATTATTTTATACGTTCTCATTTTCAAAAGCGAATTCATTTCTTTCGTTATAATCTACATTTTCTTTTGTCAAAATATCAATAGGAAGATGTACTTTATTATTTGGTATGCTCTTTTTAATTGTTAAAAAGTCTGTCATTAATCGAACTGATTCATAGCCTTGTTCAAAAGGTTTTTGTGATATTAAAAATGACACAGTATCATTTTTTAAGCATTCAATATTTTGAGGTGTATTGTCAAATCCAATCAGCTCAAGGTTTTTTAAATAAGCAGTTTCTAAACAATCAACAACCATATAAATTCTACTTGATGGCACAAATATGCCTTCAACTTCGGGGTGTTGTTTTAAGTATGAGTTTATTTTTTCTTTGGTCTCAAAAGAGCTGTTTAAGCTTTCTATTTTTAATGTTTGGGTTTTAGAATTTATCTCATTCTTCAAGAAATAATTATTAAAACCTTTTATTCTATTAGATACCGCATTGTTTTTAGTGATGTTATGCCTTGCCTGAATAATTAAAAATGTTGATGGCTTTGGAATACTTAAATTCATAAGCTTACCTGCAATATATCCGGCCATATACGAATCTTGACCAACAAATGCTTTGTTATTAAAGCCATCAATATCAATATTTAAAAACAGATAGGGGATATTAAGAGTTTCTAATTTTCTAACAATTTGCTTTGTTTCTTTTGAAAAATTAGGCACAATAATTACGGCAGTTGGCTTGGTTTCCAATAATGCCTTAAATGTCTTTAAATATGAATCTGGGTCATATTGATTGAAAGTAAAATTATTGACTTGTACACCAAAACTCTTAACGTCATTAGCGCCTTTTAAAATACCTAAATATGGAGACTTCCAAAATAAATCGGAGTCATTATGCTCTGGTATTAATGTGGCAATAAAATGCTTATTCTTCATTGCAAGAGCACTAGCTACTGGGTTTACACTAAATTTATGATACTCAAGAATTTTTTTAACCTTCGCTTCCGTTTTTTTTGATACACCACCACGGTCGTGTATAACTCTATCAATGGTGCCTTCGGAAACATTGGCTTCTTTAGCGATATCCTTAATTGTAATCATATATTTTTATTAATCTCTTTATGTTCATTAAATACTCAAGAATGTAAGAATCAGTTGAAATAATTTTACGCAATTTAATAAAAATTTGTCATTTTGTGTGCGTACACTATTTTTTTTCTATATTTGTGTGTGCGTACACGAAAACGTAATGCATACGAGTTAATTTTAACAGAATAAGAAACTTAAAAATGAGTAAAGTAATAGTTTTAACAGGTGCAGGAGGAGTTTTATGCGGAGCATTGGCAAAAGCACTTGCAAAAGAAGGGCACAAAATAGCAGTATTGGATTTAAGAAAAGATGCTGCAGATAATATTGCTAATGAAATCATTGCTACAGGAGGTGAAGCTATTGGTGTTGCAGCAAATGTTTTAGAAAGAGAGTCTTTGGATTTGGCTAAAATGGAAGTGCATAATAAATTTGGCTTGTGTGATATTCTAATTAATGGAGCAGGAGGGAATCATCCGTTAGGAACAACCACTAACACACATCTACTTGCAGATGATCTTGATAATACAACAGAAGGTTTTAAAACATTTTTTGATTTGGATCCCACAGGAATTAAGTTCGTGTTCGATTTGAATTTTATTGGTACGTTACTTCCAACTCAAGTATTTGCAAAGGATATGGTTGGGAAAGCAGGATGTAGTATTTTAAATATTTCATCTATGAATGCATTTACACCATTAACAAAAATACCAGCTTATAGTGGTGCTAAAGCTGCTGTTTCTAATTTTACGCAATGGTTAGCTGTACATTTTTCAAAAGTAGGGATTCGTGTTAACGCATTAGCTCCAGGATTTTTCTTGACCGACCAAAACAGAAGCTTACTGACTCAAAGTGATGGTAGTTTAACATCAAGAGGTAATCAAATTATAGATCAAACGCCAATGGGTAAATTTGGTGAACCTGAAGACTTAGTGGGAACAACTTTATGGTTGTGCAGTGAAGGCGCATCATTTGTAACAGGAGTGGTTATACCAATAGATGGTGGATTTGCTGCTTATAGTGGCGTATAGTATTTAAGATATTAAATAACAATAGTATGCGATTAAAATTTGTAAGATAGTCTGAACGATATATTGTGCATAGGCTAAAAGATTTTTTAAAGCTATGCCCCTTACTTTTACAACAAGTAAAAAATCAAAGGCTTTCTGAAATGAAAAATCTATTGTAAATTGATTATCAATGAGTTAAAATCAAGTCTTGATTCTATATTCTATCAGCGAAGCGGTCTTGGTTCTTTTATCGGACAATAATGATTAAATAAGTATTAATGATTGATAATACAATTGTTTGGGGAATAATAGGATGCGGAGACGTTGCTGAGGTTAAAAGTGGGCCAGCATTTCAAAAATGTGATAACTCAAAATTATTAGCTGTAATGAGAAGAGATGCGGCGTTGGCAAAAGATTTTGCTAAACGACATAATGTGCCTTTATGGTATAATGATGCTGATAATCTTTTGGCTAACCCAGAAATTAATGCCGTATATATTGCTACACCACCCTCAACACATTTGGAATATAGTTTGAAAGCTATTAAAGCAGGGAAAAATGTGTATTTAGAAAAGCCAATGGTGCTTTCAAAAGAGGAAGGGCAGCAATTATCTAAAGCGACTGCAAACAGTAGTCAAAAACTTGTTGTAGCTCATTATAGGAGGTTTTTACCTATGTATTTAAAAGTAAAAGCACTTATTGAAACCAATGCTATTGGAACTGTTAGTTTTGTTGATTTGAGGTTTTTACAGCCATTCGACTTTAATTCAAAACCAGGATGGAGACTTAATGCATCTGTTTCAGGCGGAGGTTATTTTCATGATCTAGCCCCGCATCAATTAGATTTGATGTACCATTTTTTTGGTGAGTATAAATTTGCAAAAGGACTTTCTGTTAATCAATCAAAAATTAATAATGTAGACGATATGGTTAATGGAATTATTAGTTTCAAAAATAACATCCAATTTCGAGGTATTTGGTCTTTTTCAATTCCAAAATATTTACAAGAGGACAAGTGTACTATTTATGGTGAGGAAGGTACTATCGCGTTTTCTTTTTATGAAGACGAACTCAAGTTAAATACAAAAACTGAAAATAAAATATTCAATTATAAAAACCCAGAAAATATTCAGCAACCACTAATTCAACAAACGGTTAATTATTTCTTAGGAAAAAGAGATAATCCATGTCCTGTTGAAGATGGAGAGCTGGTAATTTCAGTTATAGAAGAATTTTCTAAAGATTAAATAAAGAACAAAATGGAACAAACATGGAGATGGTACGGACCAAAAGATCCCGTAACTCTATCAGATATAAAACAAGCAGGAGCAACAGGTGTTGTTTCAGCTTTGCATCATATTCCTAACGGTCAAGTATGGACTGTGGATGAAATACAAAAAAGAAAAAACACTATTGAAAGCTCAGGATTAACATGGAGTGTAGTAGAAAGTATTCCGGTACATGAAAGCATAAAAACGCGCTCTGGAAATTTTAAAAATCACATAGAGATATACAAACAAAGTATTGAGAATTTGGCCAAATGCGGTGTCAATATCGTATGTTATAATTTTATGCCTGTTCTTGATTGGACGCGCACAGACTTAGGTTTTCAAGTAGAAGATGGGTCTAAAGCACTTCGTTTTGATGTGATTGCTTTTGCGGCATTTGAGCTTTTTTTATTAAAAAGACCAGGCGCTGAAAATGATTATTCTGAAGCTCACCAAAAAGCAGCGAAAACTTATGTAGAGGCGCTTTCAGAAGAAAACAAAAAACAATTAATTAATAATATAATTGCTGGATTACCAGGAGCTGAGGAAGGCTATACTTTAGAGCAGTTTCAAACCATTTTAGATACTTATGCAGCTATTGATGCCTCTGTTTTAAGAGAAAATTTAGTGTTATTCTTAAAAGAAATTATACCTATAGCTTCTAAAAATGAGGTTCTTATGTGTATTCATCCAGACGATCCTCCTTATCCTATTTTAGGATTACCAAGAGTGGTAAGTACTGAAGCGGATTACGCTTATTTATTTGACAATGTACCCGATAGAGCAAACGGAATTACTTTTTGCACAGGATCATTAGGAGTAAGAGAAGACAATGATTTAGTGCAAATTTTTAAACGTTTTGCAGACCGCGCTCATTTCCTTCACTTAAGAAGTACGAAGCGTGATGAACAAGGTAATTTCTATGAAGCCAATCATCTTGAAGGCGATGTAGATATGTACGGTGTTGTAAAAGCAATTTTGGAAGAAGAAAAAAGACGTAAAGCTGAAGGACTTTCAGATTTCACCATTCCAGTAAGACCAGATCATGGGCATCAAATGCTTGATGATTTACATAAAAAAACGAATCCAGGGTATTCAGGAATTGGCAGATTACGTGGGTTGGCAGAATTAAGAGGATTAGAACATGGTATCAAACAAAGTATATAAAAAACAAAACATTCTTTAAGTATGAAAACACAATATGAAACCCGTTATGCGTCGAGCCCTAAAGCTGTAAAAGCTTATGACACCACTCAATTGAGAGAAGAATTTTTAATTGAAAATTTAATGCAAGAAGACCAGTTGATTTTAGTTTATACGCATTATGATAGATATATGGCAGGTTCTGCGGTGCCTTTATCTCCTATAAAACTAGAAACTATTGATCCTTTAAAATCAAGTTATTTTTTAGAAAGAAGAGAAATAGGTGTCATCAATGTTGGAGGAGATGGTTCTGTTGAAGTAGATGGTGAAATATATCATTTAACTCTGAAAGATGCCTTATATATTGGTAGTGGAAAAAAAGAAGTAATCTTTAAAAGTGATGATAAAAATAATCCAGCAAAGTTTTATTTAAATTCAGCACCAGCACATAAAACTTATCCAACAAAAAAAGTAAGTAAATCTGAAGCTAATAAAATAGAATTAGGGTCATTGGAAACTGCGAATCACCGTACGGTTAACCAAATGATAATTGGAGGTATCGTTGATACATGTCAGCTTCAAATGGGTATGACCGAACTAAAAACAGGTAGTGTTTGGAATACCATGCCTGCACACGTTCATGATCGTAGAATGGAAATATATTATTACTTAGATATTCCACAAGACCAAGCCGTGTGTCATTTTATGGGACAACCACAAGAAACAAGACATATTTGGATGCAAGACCATCAAGCTGTGATTTCTCCACCTTGGTCTATTCATTCAGGGTCAGGAACGTCAAATTATACTTTTATTTGGGGTATGGCAGGTGAGAATTTAGATTATGGTGATATGGATGTTGCTAAAATAACAGAATTAAGATAAGCTATGAGCGCATCATTATTTGATATCAAAGGAAAAAATGCGTTAATAACAGGAAGCACGCATGGACTTGGAATGGCAATGGCTAGGGGCTTAGGGCTTGCTGGAGCAACCATTATAGTTAACGGAAATTCTTCTCAAGAAAAAATTGATAATGCCGTTGCTGAATATAAAAAGGAAGGCATAAACGCAGTAGGATATAAATTTAACGTTGCAAATGAAGCTGATGTAATAGCAGCAGTTGCTAAAATTGAAGTTGAAGTTGGGCAGATAGACATTCTGATTAATAATGCAGGAATCATAAAACGGACTCCTCTAATTGACATGGAAGTGGCCGATTTTAAAGAAGTGATAGATATTGATTTGGTTAGCCCTTTTATTGTTTCTAAACACGTTGTAAAACGAATGATTTCTAGAAAAGAAGGCAAGGTTATTAATATTTGCTCTATGATGAGTGAATTGGGTAGAAATAGCGTTGGTGCTTATGCTGCGGCTAAAGGCGGATTAAAGATGTTAACCCAGAATATGGCAACAGAGTGGGCAAAATATAACATTCAAGTAAATGGGATAGGTCCTGGATATTTTGCAACGTCGCAAACGGCAGCGATTCGTGTTGATGGTCATCCTTTTAATGATTTTATAATAAATAGAACCCCTGCGGCTAAATGGGGAGATCCTAATGATTTAGCCGGAGCGGCCATATTTTTATCATCAAATGCTAGCGATTTTGTTAATGGTCATATTCTTTATGTTGATGGAGGCATATTGGCAACTATTGGTAAACCATCTAACGAAGATTAATATGAAACACATAATTTTACTTACGGTTCTAGCAGTTTTTATTCTAACACTAGGTTGTGAACAAAAATCGGTTCCTACAGTAACAATTAAAAACACGCTTGATATGTCACGTGTATTTGAAACAGTAGAAATTTATAAATCCGATTTAGCTTTAAAAGATGATGATGATTTTTCAAAATTTGCGGTTCAGGATATGGATACAAAAGCCATCTTAGTTTCTCAATTTGTTGATGAAGACCAAGATGGTCAAGCAGATGTGTTATTATTTCAACCAGAGATTGACGCAAAATCACAAAAACAATTTGAATTGGTTGTTTTAGATCAAGAGACTAAGTCAGAAACAATCGAATATTGTTATTCCAGATTTGTTCCAGAAAGAACGGATGATTATGCTTGGGAAAATGATAAGGTAGCATTTAGAACCTATGGGCCAACAGCTCAAAAAATGATGGAAGAATCAATAAAAGGAGGAACACTATCAAGTGGAATAGATGCTTGGTTGAAAAAAGTAGATTATCCAATAATAAATAAGTGGTATAAAAAAACGACCACTGGAAAAGGCTCATATCATGAAGATACAGGAGAAGGTTTAGATAATTTTCATGTTGGTGTAAGTAGAGGTGTAGGAGGCATTGCTGTAAAAAAAGATACTACCTATTATGTGTCAAAAAACTTTACAAACTGGAAAACCATTACCACGGGGCCTATTAGAACAAGTTTTATTTTAGAATACGCAAATTGGGATGCTAACGGTCAAACCATTACCGAAAAGAAACATATTTCTTTAGACTATGGAAGCAATCTATCTAAATTTGAGATTGAAATCTCAGGAACTGATAATTTTTATTCAGGTTTAACCTTACACGAAAATGATGGTGAGCCAAATCAAAATGAAGAAGCAGGTTGGATTTCCTATTGGGAACCTCATGAAGATTCAGAATTGGGTACTGCCATAGTTGTTCCTAATGATAACATGATGTCTTCCGAATTATATGTAACAACATTAAAAGACCAAAGTAATTTATTCGCACAAATTAAGGTTATTAACCAAACTGGGACGTATTACGCAGGTTTTGGATGGAAGGAATCTAAACAATTTGAAACCAAAGAAGCTTGGGAAAATTACTTGAATGATTTTGCTTTAAAAGTGAACAACCCATTAACAATTATATTGAACTAAGATTTATTTATGAATTCCACACATTTCATAACAGATAATTTTTTGTTGCAAACTGAAATAGCTGAAACGCTTTATCACAAGTTTGCCAAAGATTTACCAATCATAGATTACCACAATCATTTATCTGCCAAAAAAATAGCAGAGAATGAACCTGTTAAAAATATTACGGAAGCTTGGTTAAAAGAAGACCACTATAAATGGCGTGGTATGCGTGCCAATGGTATTGAAGAAATTTATATAACAGGATCGGTATCATCACATAAAGAAAAGTTTTTAAAATGGGCAGAAACGGTGCCTTATACTTTAAAAAACCCGTTGTTTCATTGGACACATTTAGAGTTGAAACGCTATTTTGATATCGATGAGATTCTACAACCATCAACTGCTGAAGTTATTTACCAAAAAGCAAATGTCGTTTTACAACAAAAAGCACCTGCGCAATTATTAGAAGATATGAAGGTTGAGGTGATTTGCACTACCGATGACCCGACTGATGATTTAAAATATCACATACAAATTGCTGAAGATGGTAATTTTTATACCAAAGTGCTACCAACTTTTAGAGCAGACGAGTTATTTTTTATCAATAAGGAGAAGTTCTTAAATTACATTCAGAAATTATCAAACGGCGTTAATTTTGAAATAAATACACTGAATGATTTTTTAAAAGCTGTTGACGGGCGTATTAAGTTTTTCCATGAAAATGGCTGTCGAATATCAGATTTTGGTGTTGGAGAAGCTTTAAATATTGTTGGTTTTACTGAAGAAGATATTGCAAAGATTTTTGATAAAAAATTAAAAGGAAAAGAGCTTTCAACCAACGAAGTTGATAAATACAGGTCGTTCCTATTTGTTTATTTAGGAAAGAAATATCACGAATACAATTGGGTGCAACAATATCACTTAGGGCCTATTCGTAATAATAATTCGCTATTAGTCGAACAAGTTGGTTTAGACGCAGGCGTTGATTCTATAGGTGATTTCCCTATGGCTGAATTTATGTCTAAGTTGTTCAATACACTTAATTCAACCAATCAACTAGCTAAAACAATTACATATAATCTAAATCCATCACAGAACGAAGTGTTCGCAACCATGATGGGGAATTTTCAAAATTCAGACATACCAGGAAAAATGCAATGGGGTTCAAGCTGGTGGTTTTTAGACCAAAAGGATGGCATGGAGAAACAACTTAATACGCTTTCAAATATGGGCCTGTTAAGTCGTTTTGTAGGCATGTTAACCGACAGTAGAAGTTTCTTGTCATTCCCTAGGCATGAATATTTCAGACGCATTTTATGTAATTTGATAGCGGAAGATGTTAAAAACGGAATCGTGCCTAACGATATAGAATTCCTTGGGAAAATGATACAAGATATATGTTATTATAATGCGCTTAACTATTTCAATTTTGAAAACTAAATTAATATTTCACAAAATTATGATGAATAGAATAATCGGTGCTATACTTTTAATAGTAGTTGTTGTTCTTGGATGTAAAAAGAAGGATAATGTAAAAGTCATGTATTTAGCACATACATTACCACAAACACATCCTGTTCATAAAGGGATTTTAGAGTTTAAAAAAGCTTTAAATGAAAAGTCTGGTGGTAAAATGGATATTAAAATATTTCCTGATGGACAATTAGGTTCCGAGCGTGAAGTATTAGAATTACTTCAAATAGGTAGTGTAGCAGTTACAAAAGTGAGTGCAGCTACATTATCCAACTTTGTACCAGAATACCATGTTTTAGGAATTCCTTATCTATTTAGAGATAAGCAGCATCAATTTGATGTTTTAGAAGGTGAAGTAGGAAAATCTATTTTAGCAAAAGGCGAAAAATTTTGGTTAAGAGGGTTAAGTTATTACGATGCTGGGAGTCGAAGTTTTTATACATCGAACAAAGCCATAAGAACACCTGATGATTTAAAAGGGCTTAAAATACGTGTGATGAATAACCAAATGGCGATAAACATGGTTAACGCCTTAGGAGGTTCTGCAACACCAATGTCTTATGGAGAATTATACACGGCTATTCAACAAGGTGTTGTTGATGGCGCTGAAAATAACCCACCGTCATTTGTGTCTTCAAATCATTATGAAGTTAGTAAATACTATACGTTAGACCAGCACTCTTCGGTACCTGATGTATTATTAATTGGTACAAAATATTGGAATAAATTATCAGAACAAGAAAAAGTTTGGGTTCAAGAAGCTGCCGACGAATCTGCCCAAGCACAAAAACAATTTTGGAATGAATCAGTAGAAGAATCTATGGCTATAGCCAAAAAAGCTGGCGTAGAAATTATTATTCCTGAAAAATCATTATTTCAAGAACAGTCAAAATCTGTTTTAGAGACTTTTATAAAAGAGTATCCAGAAATGAGTGATATTATTAATAAAATTAAAAACCAATAATTATGAAAAAAGCAGATGTTCTTTTCAATAAAGTATATAGAATAATGGAGATTATATTAGTTTCCATATTTGGATTGTTAGTAATAGATGTTTTAGGGCAAGTGTTTTCAAGGTACATATTAAATACTTCATTTGCATTTACCGAAGAATTAGCACGTTTCTCATTAATATGGTTGTCTGTTTTAGGTGCAGCCTATCTTAATGGAAAAAGAGAGCATTTATCGATGGATTTTCTCTACCAAAAATTTTCTGGAAGCACTAAAAAAAAGATATTACTTTTTATAGAGTTATGTATCTTTTTATTTGCTCTAATTGTGATGGTAATTGGTGGTTTTAATTTGGTGTACACGACCTTACACTTAGGTCAATTATCAGGAACTTTAAGAATTCCTTTGGGGTATATCTATGCTATTTTACCAGTAAGTGGGTTACTTATTATGTTGTTTTCTGTGTATCATACTATTAAAATTAATGCTAACGAAATAATCGACTAAACATGAGTATAGAAGTAATAAGTATCATCCTTTTATTTGCAAGTTTTTTTACGTTGTTAATGTTAAAAGTGCCAGTAGCATACAGCATTGGTATTTCTACAACTATAAGTTTGTTACTTAATATTAACAGTTTGCCTGGGATAACTACCATTGCACAACGCATGACAACAGGAATAGATAGTTTTGCTTTGTTAGCTATTCCGTTTTTTGTTTTGGCTGGCGAAATTATGAAACGTGGTGGTATAGCAAACAGACTAATTAATTTTGCTAAATCATTGGTGGCAAGCTTACCAGGGGGATTAGCTTATGTAAATGTTTTAGCATCTATGTTATTTGGCGCTATTTCTGGTTCAGCTATCGCAGCAACATCAGCGATTGGAAGTATCATGACTGATAGAATGGAAGAAGAAGGTTACCCTAGAGAATTTAGTGCTTCAGTAAATATTACATCATCAACCACAGGATTGTTAATTCCGCCAAGTAATATATTAATCGTTTATGCTTTGGCAAGTGGAGGTACAGCATCTGTAGCTGCTTTATTTATAGCTGGTTATTTGCCAGGTATTTTGTTAGGATTAGCTATTATGGCCTACATCGCTTTTGTAGCGATAAGTCGAAAATTCGCAAAAGGAAGTCGTGTGCCGTTATCTTTAATTTGGACCTATTTCAGAAAGGCATTTTTTAGCTTATTATTGTTGGTCATTGTAGTAGGCGGTATTGTTGCAGGAATTTTTACAGCAACTGAAGCTTCTGCTATTGCTGTTTTGTATGCCGCAGTTTTGGCTTTAATTTATGGTGATGTGAAAGTTAAAAATTTTCCAGACATTTTATTAACTAGTGCAAAAACGACTGCCGTAGTGATGTTCTTAATTTCTACGTCTATGGCTATGTCATGGTTGTTTTCTTTTGAAGGTATTCCAGAACTTATAAGTAGCTTTTTATTAGAACAGTTCAGTAATAAAATAGTCATATTTCTAGTCATTAATTTAGTGTTATTGGTTATAGGAACTTTTATGGATATGACACCTGCTGTATTGATATTTACACCCATTTTTTTACCAGTAGTTGTTGCTTTAGGAATGGACCCTGTTCATTTTGGAATTGTATTGGTACTTAATTTATGTATAGGGCTTTGTACACCGCCAGTTGGTACCGTACTTTTTGTAGGTAGCGGCATTGCTAATGTGTCGGTTTCACAAGTTGTTAAGCCATTATTGCCATTTTTGCTTATCATGGTTATTGTATTGCTCTTAATAACTTATATACCTGAAATTTCTATGTTTCTACCTAGATTATTTGATTTATAAACTTAGGATACTTATTTATAAAAATCATTATTTTTTAATGAGATTAACTTTAAATCGATGCTATATGCTTAGTAAAACAGCAACTTTAAGAATTATCATTTTCTTATCCATTTTTGCTTATTTTTTGTCATGTGATAAATTATCTACTGAAAAAGCACAGCGTAGTAAAGTAAATATTAATATCGAATGGCTGTATTTAGAAAATAATACAACAGATATTGATAATGCATTAAGTCAAAATAATTGGGAACAAATTAACCTGCCCCATAGTTGGAATGCATTAGATGTCACCGATGTCGCTCCCGGATACAGACGTAGCGCAAGTTGGTATAAAAAAGACTTAAATATTTCTAATATTGTTTCAGGGCAATTCTATCAACTTTATTTTGAAGGTGTAAATATTGAAAGTGAAGTTTATGTAAACGGTAAAAAAGTTGGTGAACATATTGGCGGATATATTGGTTTTTCAGTTGATATCACAGATGTTATTTCAGCAGGAAATAACGAAGTTTTGGTTCGTGCCGATAATACATATAATCCAGAAGTTATTCCATCGCAAAAAAGTGACTTCTTTATTTTTGGAGGTATTACAAGAGATGTTTGGTTAGAAACACTTCCAGCACAACATTTTTCGAATTTAAAAATTACAACGCCTAATGTTTCAAATACAAGTGCAGATTTAAATGCGACGGTAGCAGTAATAAATTCTGATGCCGATACAAAAGTTAAAGCGGCTTTAATTGATGCTGAAGGAAAAGAAATAAAATCTTCAGAATTTAATGTAGTAAATAATTCCGCAGAAATAAATTTTAAAGAAATTAAAAATCTAAAGCTATGGGATACTGATAATCCTAATCTATATACTTTAAATATTCAACTGTTAAATAATAATGAAGTAAATGATGAATTTTCAGAAAAGGTTGGCTTTAGATGGTTTGAGTTTAAAGATTATGGTGCTTTTTACCTAAACGGAAAACGTTTATTACTAAGAGGTACACATAGGCATGAAGAACATGCTGGCGTTGGTGCAGCAATGAGTAATGAGCAACACAGAGCAGATATGGAACTTATTAAAGACATGGGAACCAACTTTGTGCGTTTAGCGCATTACCCTCAAGACCCAGAAGTTTATAAAGCATGTGATGAATTGGGGCTATTAGTGTGGGATGAATTGCCATGGTGTCGCGGAGGTCTTGGGAACGATGCCTGGAAATTGAATACTAAGAAAATTCTCAAAGAAATTATTGAGCAAAATTATAATCATCCTAGTGTTATTTTATGGTCTTTAGGAAACGAAATTTACTGGTTGCCAGACTTTGAAGATGGAGATAATAGAGAAAATATTAATCTCTATTTAAAAGAATTAAATGATTATGCACACGAATTAGATCCTACGCGAAAAACAGCCATTAGAAAATATTATGAAGGGGCCGATATTGTTGATGTGTTTTCGCCATCAATTTGGTCCGGTTGGTATTCAGGGAGCTATAAAAGTTATCAAAAAGCAATGGACCAATATAAGGCTGAGTATCCTCATTTTTTACATGCTGAATATGGTGGTTCAAGTCACTTAGGCCGTCATACTGAAAACCCGATAACAGGAGAAGGGAAAATTCAATCTGATGGTTGGGAAGAAGCAATTGTTCAAACTGATGTAGCTAATATTGCTCAAATAGGGGATTGGAGTGAGAATTATATCGTCGATTTATTCGATTGGCATTTAAGAATTTCTGAAAACGATTCTACTTTTGTTGGAAATGTACAATGGGCGTTTAAAGATTTTGGAACTCCTTTAAGACCAGAAAACGCCATTCCTTATATGAATCAAAAAGGATTAGTTGATAGAGCAGGAAACCCGAAAGATGCATTTTATGTATTTAAAAGCTATTGGAGTAATGATCCTTTTACATATATAGAATCTCATACTTGGACAGAACGACAAGGACCAAAAGGACAAACCAGAGATGTAAGTGTGTACAGCAACTGTCCAGAAGTCGAACTTTTTCTAAATGGCAAAAGTTTAGGGGTGAAGCAACGCGATACAAAGTCATTTCCAGCGGCAGGTTTAAACTGGACACTTAATTTTAAAGCAGGCAAAAATAAATTAGTTTCAGTTGGGAAAACAAAAGATGGTAAAGAAGTAAAAGATGAGTTAAGCATAAACTACAGGTTTAAAAAAAATGAAAAAGCAACAGGTTTAAAACTAACGTATAAGGTACTTGACACTGGTAATTATTTAATTACAGCTATTGCGGTTGACAAAAAAGGATTACGTTGTTTAGATTATGAAAATCGCGTGTATTTTCAAGCTTTAAATGGAGGTGAAGCTATTATTAGTCAAGGTACTCCAACTGGAAGTGAAGTTATTGAAATGGCAAATGGAAAAGCATCAATAGAAGTAAAAAGACATTCTAAAGACCAACCCTTAGAAGTTATGGTACTTAATCAAAGTTTTAAAGGGACATATTTAATAATTGATTAATTTTTATGTCTCACTCACTATTCTATAAAAATATAGGGACATTGATTAATTCCGGTCATAAAAAAACGGTTTAGAATGAACTAAACCGTTTTTTAAAAGTAATTTTTAATTGTAGCGAGAGGGGGGCACGATCCCCCGACCTCCGAGTTATGAATCCGACGCTCTAACCAGCTGAGCTACCTCGCCATAATTTAAGGCTGCAAATATAAAAACAATATTATTGTAAGCAAACAGAAGTAGCGGAAAATATTATTAAAAATTGTTGTTATACTTATCAATTAATGTATATATTGAGAAAAATAATTTTGATAAGTATTTATGGACGATAAAGTTAAATTTGATATTGAATTTCCTATACACGCCTCTCCTCAGTTGTTATATCAATATATATCGACCCCATCGGGTTTATCTGAATGGTTTTCAGATAATGTAAACTCGCGTGGTGAATTGTTTACTTTTATTTGGGATGATAGTGAGGAAGTAGCAAAGTTGTTAAATAAAAAAAACGGAGAACGCATCAAATTTAGATGGCTTGAGGATGAAGAAGAGGGGTTGTCTTGTTATTTTGAAATTAGAATTCAAGTTGATGAAATTACCAAAGATGTATCTTTAATGGTCACAGATTTTGCCGAAGAAGATGAAGTTGAAGAATCAAAAATGTTATGGACCAATCAAATTTCTAGTCTTAAACAAGTATTAGGGTCTGCTTAATTATCAATAGCATATTTTAAATTATATTTGTCCCGCTTTTCAAATTAATGTAAAGCGGGATTTTTTATGATAAATTGCAACGGAACACTTTTAGAAAACAATACTATTTTATCAACGCAAAATAGAGGATATACCTACGGTGATGCCCTTTTTGAAAGTATAAAAGTGGTGAGTGGTAACATATTGTTTTGGGAAGATCATTATTTTAGATTAATGGCTTCCATGCGTATTATGCGTATGGAAATCCCAATGAACTTTACCATGGAATTTTTGGAAGCCCAAATTCAGCAAACGTTACATGCTAATACATTAGTCAATGTATCTTCACGAGTGAAATTACAGGTGCATAGAAACGAAGGTGGACTATATACGCCAAGTACAAACGACATTAGTTATGTGATTTCTGTAAACCCTACTTCTGAAGATTTTTATTTATTAAATGAAACTTTCTATGAAGTTGATTTGTTTAAAGACTATTATGTTTCTCCTAGTTTACTGTCAACTTTAAAAACGAATAATAAAGCTTTGAACGTCGTTGGAAGCATCTATGCCAAAGAGAATAATTTAAATAATTGCTTGTTGCTTAATACGAATAAACAAGTTGTTGAAGCGCTTAATGGTAATGTGTTTTTGGTTAAAGGCAATACTATTAAAACGTCGCCTTTAAGTGATGGTTGTTTAAAAGGAGTGATGCGTACGCAACTGATTAACATAATTAAAGTATTACCAGAGTATGAATTGGTGGAAGATTCTATATCTCCATTTGAAATTCAAAAAGCAGACGAAATGTTTATTACCAATGTGATTACTGGAATACAACCCGTTAGTAAGTATAGAAAAAAAGTGTTTGGTAATGACGTTTCGAAACTATTACTTCAAAAATTGAATGTAAAAATAAGATTGACTTAAAAATGCGATAGACTTAATTGTAACTTGGATTCTCTGGTGCATTGGACCAAATACTATACTCGCCACCAAATTCTAACATTTTTTCTTTCCAAAACGTTTCATAGTCTTTTTCTATGATATTCTTTTTATAAATATTTTCAGTTACAACCCAAGAATTAGCTTTAAGTTCATGCTCTAATTGATTAGGCTCCCATCCAGAATAACCTAAGAAAAACTTGATATCATTTTCTTTTATGGTATTGTCTTTTATAAGCTCTGCAACTTTATTAAAATCGCCACCCCAATAAATGCCTAAAGAAATTTCAATGCTATTAGGAATCAATTGCGGGATCTTATGTATAAAGTAAAGGTTGTCTTGTTCTACAGGCCCGCCGTTGTAAACTTTAAACTTAACTTCAACCTCAGGGATTAAATCCTTAATACTATAGTCAAGTGGTTTATTTAGAATAAAACCTATTGAGCCGTCTTCTGAGTGATCAGCAAGCAACACTATAGAGCGGTTAAAAGATACGTCGCCAATAATTGCAGGTTCAGCAATTAATAAATCTCCTTTTTTGGGTTTTGTTGTAACCATGTTTTGAGCAATTAATAACTAAATCTAATATTTATTTATTAAAAAAGCAACTCTTATACTAATTATGGTTTAAAATGAACTATAAATAATTTGAGTTATACCTTGTTCAGATAAAATAGAAAATCAAAGAATAGCCGTAGTTACGGTTTTATTTTATATTGAAATATGGACGAGATAGAAACGAATTATATAGCTTATTTTGAATTATAATTAGTATTAAAGAGAGATATAAAAAAAAAACCTCCATAATTATGAAAGCTTTTTTTATAATAAAAAGAAGTAAATGATTAGTTTACTGCACTTGATAAATCAGATCCAGCTTTAAACTTTACTACGTTTTTTGCTTTGATTTTGATAGTAGCACCTGTTTGAGGATTTCTTCCATCTCTTGCAGCTCTTTTAGAAACTGACCAAGAACCAAATCCTACTAAAGAAACTCTGTTGCCTTTTTGTAAAGCACCTTCAATTTCAATTAAAGCACATTCTAATGCTTTCTTTGATGCTGCTTTAGTAATTCCAGCATGTTCTGCCATTGCGTCGATTAAATCTGTTTTGTTCATAATATAAAATTTAATTATTAATAATTCGGTTAAACATTTTTGTTAAATCCTTTACAAATTTATACGGATTATGCAACCACGCAAGTAACAGCAAGGGAAAAACCCTGTTTTGTTGATAACTTAGGGCATTTGTTAATAAAGGCAGTGCTTTTCGTCGATATTTTACTAATATCAGTGGTAATAAGGGTTTAGAGCATTTTAGCATTTTCATGAAAAGCATAGCCATTTAAAAGTGATTTTACATCCATAGCGCGCTTTCCAGGAAGTTTAATTTCTTCTATAATTATGTAACCATTTGTTACTGCTACCTTTAATTCTTTTTTTGAAGCTATTATAGTTCCAGGTTCTAAAGAATGACTATCAAATTCTTTTTCAACCTTATATATTTTAATATCTAATTCATCGTCACCGTTAATTAATGTGCACCAAGCAGCTGGATAAGGTGATAGCCCACGGATACGATTGTATATGTTCTCTATAGAGTCGTTCCAATTGATTTTACAATTATCTCTGTTTAGTTTGTAAGCTGTTTTAATAGCTTTCGGTTCTTTCTGCGGATTAGTCTTTACCTTATCTTTTTCAATTGATTTCACCGTCTTTAAAACTAATTGGCTGCCACTACTCATTAATTTATCATGAAGGTTTCCTGCATTTTCATTAGAGTCTATCTCTATAGTTTCTTGAAGAATCATGTCTCCAGTATCTATTTTATCATCAATAAAAAAAGTAGAAACCCCTGTTTTTGTTTCACCATTAATTATAGCCCAATTTATTGGCGCAGCACCACGATAGTTTGGAAGCAATGAAGCATGCAAATTAAACGTGCCATATTCAGGCATTTGCCAAACCACTTTTGGGAGCATCCTAAATGCTACTACAATTTGAAGATTCGCATGAAGCCCCTTTAGTTCTTCAAGGAAATTTTCATTTTTTAAATTTGTTGGCTGAAGGACTGTTAACTCTTGAGATTTAGCATATTTTTTTACGGCACTTTCATTAAGTTTTCTTCCACGTCCAGCTGGTTTGTCTGGTGCTGTAATCACACCAACAATATTATAATTGTTTTCTACTAATGTTTTTAAGGTGGCAACAGCAAAATCTGGTGTGCCCATAAAAACGATTCTTAATTTTTTCATCTTTTTTTTATATTAAATTTTGGGCGTTACCTATATCCTGAATTTAGTTCAGGACCTAGGTCGGGCTTTCACTACTCGCTCCCTCCTACGTCGGGGAGCTCAAACAGACCGTTCAATCCCTAACGCACTTATCCGCTAAGTACAGTTCTTATCTGAAATCAGTTTGTCATTTCGACAAAGGAGAAATCACATAATAAGCTTTTAAATTCAGGGCGAGATTCCTCCTACTTCGGAATGACAAAAAACATAAACACAGGAAACTAAGTAGAGGTTTTATTTCTTCTTAATTATAGAATTTTGTTTCTTACTCGGAACGCCACTAAGTACAACTTAGCGGTAGCGGGGATTAAACACGAGTCGAATTTTTATATTTTGTTTTTAACTTATCAATTTTAAAAGCCAAATTTAAAAATTTGTCGACTTTGTAAATACACGCAAACCTCTCGACTTAGCCTTTATTAGCTATGTTTTATACACGGTTATTGGGTGTCGTTTTTTTATTCGGTCAACCTATTTTTCAAATCCATTCTCTCGTGTAATATTCTTATTACTTCAATTTCATTTTCCGAAATCAGATGGTAAAATATTATATGTTTTCCAGACTTGAGTCCGAGCAAGTTCCTACTTATTCCAGTATATTCTTTTCCGATGTCAGGATTTCCCCCGATTCCTTTACAAGCAAATTTAATTGTCGCATAATATTTGTCCGCTTGAGTTTCAGACCAGTTTTCATAAGTATAATCCCAGATGTTATTCAGGTCATCGTTAGCTTTTTGTCTGAAAGAAATTTTAACCATTCTTTCGTTTTTCAGATTTTAGTTTTTTCAGATTTTCTTCGAAGTCAAAGTTTTCAACTATTGGGCTGTTCAGTCCTTCTTGGATTGCATTTCTTAAAGCAATTACTTTACTTTCCTCATTTTCTAGAAGTCGAAGTCCAGCACGAATTACTTCACTCACATTTTTGTATCTTCCAACAGAAACTTGTGAACTCACAAATTGATCAAAATAATTTCCGAGTGATATTGATGTATTTTTCATATTGAATAAATTTATTCAAATTTACCAATTTTTGGTAAAAGCTCCAAATTTATCTCGATTTTCAAATTACACCCAATGTTTTTAAGGATATGAAATCGTTTTAATACTGAAACAAGTTCAGTACATGTGTTTTATATCCGACGTTAAACGACTTAGCGGAAATTTTTTACAAAGTCAAGTAACGCACTAATATTCTAATTCTAGTAACCTAACCTATATTTAGTGCATATTTACATAAATATTTTTAGTTATAATGAACTCATCTTGACTTTTTGTTTTTAACCGAAAATGAGATAAAATTTGTTCAGATGAGACTATTTTTGAAATTCATAGCATCGCTACGGATTATAAAATAGACGAAATATGGTCGAGTTTTAGCCGTTTTTTAGGAAACAGAAAAAGTCAAGATGAGTTCAATAATTCTATTTCATAAATGACTTAATTTATATGTGTTCGTTGGTGTAATGGTAATAATTTGATGTTCTAATAATAATTTTAAAACGGTTTTCATGTCTTTTTCTTCGCAACCCAAATGAGATAGTAAAGCTCTGGAAGATTGCTCTCCATTTTCTAACAATTCTATAATTCGTTTTTTAATGCTTTTTATATTCCGTGGTTTTTTATGTTTTTTAGAATTTATACAAACCGAGCAAATACCGCAAGGTTTGGTGTTCTTTTCTCCAAAATAGGTGAGGAGTTGCATGCTTTTGCAAACCGATTCATTTTCAACATAATCAAGCATCGCTTTTACCTGTTGTTGCTTTAGTTTATTTTGTTGTTCTATTATTAATGCGATTCTATTAATAGTTTTATCATCTTCCCTGGGTTCAATAAAAGTGATTTGTGCATCTGTTTTTGCCAAATTTAAAGTAATGATTTCATCATTTTCTAACTGTTGGAGTGTATGTATTAAAACGGGTTCTGAAACGGATGCTTTTTCTTGGATTTTAACTAAATCAATTTTAGTAGTATGATCGAAAACACCACCATAAAGACGCAAGATGGATTTGACAATGATACTATAGTTATTGTGTGTTTCAAGGTAATTGAAAAGCGATTGGTTTGATATTATAAATTGAACTGTTACTTTGTTTTTAAATTGTTTTGATAAGGTGATAATACTGTTTCTATCTAATAACAAAAGGGAGTTATAGCATAAAATTGAACCAAATTTATAGGTTTTACAGAAGGTGTTAAAATCAAAATCAAAAGTTTGATAAACGCCTTCGCCATAAGAAATTTGGAAATAGCTGCATAACTTTCTATACACTTGTTTTACTAAATCTACAGTTGGTAAAACACTTAAAAACTGATTTTTTACTAAAGCTTCGTCACTGTCATTTTTTAATATAATGGCAAACGCTTTTTCACCATTTCTTCCAACTCGTCCTGCTTCTTGAAAATAGCTCTCAATACTTTCAGGTAAATTTAAATGAATAACCGTTTTTACATCAGGTTTATCAATACCCATACCAAATGCATTTGTAGCTACCATAACTTGTTTTTGATTGTGTAACCAAGCGGTCATGTTTTTATCTTTTTCAACATTTGAAAGCCCACCGTGGTAATGGGTAGCCGTAATTTTTTTTGAATTTAAAAAGGAACTCAGTTCTAGTGTTAGTTTTCTGTTTCTTACATATATGATAGAAGAAGCGGTGTGTTTTTTCAAAATAGTTTCAAGACGATAATATTTATCGTTTTCATGAAATACCATGTAGGCTAAATTAGGTCTTAAAAAAGATTGCTTGAATATTTTTGGGTTTATAAAATCGAGTTCATTTATAATATCTTGAACCACATCTGGTTTCGCAGAAGCGGTGAGTGCTACCACATTGACACTAGGTTGTAATTGTCTTAACAATGTTATGTTTTTGTAAGCGGGTCTGAAATCACTTCCCCATTGCGAAATACAATGGGCTTCGTCAACGGCAATAAGGTTTACATGCATTTGCTGTATGCGACTTTGTACTAATTCTTGTTGCAAGCGTTCTGGCGAGAGGTATAAAAACTTATAGTTTCCGTAAATACAATTATCTAATAAGGTGTCTAATTCCTTATAGCTTATACCACTTGTAATAGACATGGCTTTGATGCCTTTATTATTCAACGCCTGTACTTGATCTTTCATAAGTGCAATTAACGGAGAAATAACAATACAAATGCCATCTTTTGCTAAAGCAGGTATTTGGAAACAAAGCGATTTTCCGCCACCTGTTGGTAGCAAAACAAAAGTATCTTCACCATCAATAACCGCATTTATAATGGCTTCTTGTTCTGGCCTGAAACTTGTGAATTTCCAATAACGTTCTAATATGTTAATTGGGTGCTCCATGTTACATATTTAACGTTTTTAGAATAAAATCTGTTCGGTTTTCAACGGTATCAAAAGGCACATCAATTAAATTATAATTGAATGATTGGTAGCTGTTCATCAAATGGTCATGAATTTTTAGAGCTTGGTCGAAGTTTTCATAACGTTCATTGTCACTGGTGTATATAGCTTCCCAAGGTTTTAAAATAAAAACGAGATCGTAAGCTGAGTTTTTACAGGCTTCTATGAATTTTTCAGGATACGTATCCTCAATATAGTCCATATAAGCTAGAACATCAGGAAGCCCTCTGTCAAAAAAAACGGTTTCATCTTTATGAATATCAGCGTCAATAAATTGCTTTTGCCTGCCTTTTAAAAGGAGTTCGCTAAATAGTAGCGGTTGGGTTAAAAATAGTTGGTCTATACCTTGTTTTTTTGCATCTAAAGTTACTTGTCTCGAAATTTCTTCAAGACAGGTATAACCTCTTCTAATAAGTTCATTTACTAGTGTAGATTTTCCTGTGCCAGGGCCTCCAGTAATCACAATTTTTTTAGTACTCAACTTAATAATATTTGGTGTAAAAATCGGAATTTATATGATGATAAAAAAGTAGAAGTCAAACTATTGCAAAAGGGGATTTTGATTAAGATTTAAAGGGGACACGGATTTCACGGATTTTTACAGATAAGTTACGCAGAGATACACGGAGTTTTCACAAAGGAGCACAGAGAAAAAACGAGCTCTGAAAACTATAATTATAAATTCTCTGTGTAACTCTGCGGAAACTCAGTGAAGCTTTGTGTTATGTTTTTTGTTGGCGGATGAGTGCGCTAGGGATTGAATAGGAAAGCCCACAGCGACCCAATTTTTATTGGGGAGCGAGGACTTGGAACGTAAAGCCCGACCCTTCCCGATAGCTATCGGGAAGGGTAACACCCAATAAAAACTACTTTTTAAAATTCTTATTCCGCCTGTGATAATTCTTGTCGCCTTTGGTTTTAGGCTTTTTGTACTTCGCAGCAATTTTGAATTTATAAGAGCCTCCTAGATTTTCTTTAGAGTTCTTTTCAGATTTATCATGAAAGGCTGGTCCTGGAGCATCTTCGTCTTTACGTTTAAAAGGGTTGTTATGTTCTTTTATTTGCGGACGTTCCTCTTCGATAAGGTCGGTAGAAATTTCAACGGTGTCTGGAATGTCTATAACCGGAATGGTCATTTTCATTAACAACTCAATGTTTTCAATAGATTCTTGTTCCTTTTCCGTAGAAAAAACTAAAGCTTGACCTTCGCGTTCTGCACGTCCTGTTCTACCAATACGGTGCATGTAGTTTTCTGGAAAATCGGGTGTGTCAAAATTGATGACATGAGACACATTATCAATATCCAGTCCGCGCGCCATAACATCGGTAGCCACTAAAATACGGTTATCACCATTTCTGAATTGCTCGATACTACGCAGTCTGTAATTTTGTGTTTTGTTGGAGTGAATCACACATAATTCATCATGAAAGCGTTCATCTAAATTATCGAACAAACGATCTGCCATTCTTTTATAAGCTACAAAAACCAGCACCTTGTTATAGGTTTCGGTGTTTTTTAAAAGATGCGTTAACAAATTAACTTTGGTGTAAAAGTTAGGCACATTATAACGATGCTGTGATATGTTTTCAAGAGGTGTTCCAGAAACGGCAATAGAAACACGCTCTGGACTTTTAAAGAAATCGTTAAGCAGCAAATTAACATCTTGCGTCATGGTTGCCGAAAACATAATGTTTTGTCGACGTTTTGGTAAAATGTCAAAAATGTTTATCAGTTGGTGTCTGAAACCTAAATCTAGCATCACATCTACTTCATCAATCACTAATTTCTGAATCGATTTAAGTTGTAAAACACGACTTAAAGCCAAATCATATAAACGCCCAGGTGTTGCTACTAAAATATCAATACCTGCAGCAATAGCCTGCTTTTGTGTGTTAATATTTGTGCCACCATATACTCCTAAAACACGATTATTAATGTATTTTGAAAGCTTTTCAATTTCATCAACCACTTGAACAACCAATTCGCGCGTAGGCACTAAAACCAAAACACGAGGATTTTCTTGCTCTGAAAACTTCAAATCTTTAAGAATAGGCAACATATAGGCAAAGGTTTTTCCTGTACCGGTTTGCGCAATACCTACCACATCTTTTCCTGAAGACACCACATTAAAGGCTTGCTCCTGTATTGGTGTAGGTGTTGTGAAGCCTAAATCGTCTAAGGCATTAAAAAGTTGATTGTTTATGTTTAAATCTTGAAACGTCAAAATGTTGCTATTTTGTTGGCAAAGTTAAACTTATTCTTGGCTTTAAACTAAATGGCTGTTGTGTATTTCAATATTATAAGCGGCCTTAAATGTTTTATTAGCGGCTAAACTTAAAATCCCTTCTTTCTCTTTGAGGTTTTGGTTGGTAGTTACGCTATCTGCAATACCCAACCAAGGTTCAATACAAACATAATTACCATTAGGTTTTGCCCAAATGCCCAAGTATGGGAAACCGGTATAATTTACAGAAAGAATAGGGCCGTTTTTACTGCTTTTTAAAGTCACGGTTCTAGATTTCAAATCTTTAAAAACAAGGGCATCTTCATGAAATAAATCATGTGTTAAGTGAATCTTGTTTGAGTTATTAAAAACGGGTTCTGTTTCTGTGCTAATGAGCCCGTTTTCCATATTTATCATATGTCGTTTAGAATTTTCTACAGATTCAAACTCTAAAAAATAATCCTCATAATTTTCGTTTTCATATACAGGACATTTAAAAGCAGGATGCCCACCAACGGAGAAATACATGGTTTTAGTGTCTATGTTTTTAATGGTATGGTTAACGGTAATACTATTGTTTGTTAAGGTATAGGTTATATAGAATTCAAATTTAAAAGGATATTTTTTTAACAAAAGGGCGTTGGAAATTAATTTAAAAGTTAAGCTGTTTTCGGTTTGTTCATGTAGCATTACATCTTCATTATGCCTAACAAAGCCATGTTTTGGAAGCTCATATTTTTTATCTTCAAAATAATAGGTATTGGCTTTAAGCGCTCCAATAACAGGAAATAAATTTGGTGCATAACCTCCCCAAACATCAGGATCTGCATGCCACATAAAATCTGTTTTATTTTTTATGGAAGTAATTTTACAGAGTTCGGCTCCTGTTTTTTTTACACTTATTTCAAGTTTGTCGTTTATTAACGTATACATGCGCTTTGGTGTTTAAACTAATATGCAAAAGTCTTAATTTTTACGAGTCTATTTAAGAATTTGTGATTAGAATTTTTATAAAAAATTTTTGAGTACATGATAAAAATTAAAAGGTGTCACATTGAGCGCAGTCGAAATGCTATTAAAAACGATACTCTCAATGTCTTCGACTGCGCTCAGACTGACATACAAAATTCTATCAATTTTTGTCATGTACTAATAAACAATTTTTGATACAGTATGAGTTGAAATTTTTAAAGACAGCCTTAGCTATGGTTCAAAATTTTATTGAAATAATGCGTAAAATAGACATAAAAAAATAATTGATAAATTCTTAAACAGGCTCTAAAGTATTCTAAGTAACTTTGCTTTATAATATTTTTAATTGAGGACAAAACACATTCATACTTTCGAGGACATCGAAAACTTTAAGAATCAGTTACTAATCTGGGCACAACAATTTGATGATGTGGTTTGGTTAGACTCAAATAATTATGAACAGAATTACTCTAGCTATGATGCCATTTTAGCGGTTGATGCATTTACAGGTATTCAAACCGATTACTTTCAAGGTTTTGCAAAACTTAAAGAGTATTATACCTCTACAAATGATTGGATTTTTGGCTATCTCACTTACGATTTAAAAAATGATGTTGAAGACTTAAAATCTGAAAATCATGATGCTTTAGGTTTTCCTGATTTATATTTTTTTCAACCTAAAAAGTTATTTCTATTAAAAGGCAATCAAGTAGAGGTGCAGTACTTAAATTATGTTGATGATGAATTAGAAGCAGATTTAAAAGGTATTCGTCATTGCGAGGACGAAGGACGTGGCAATCTGTCAAATGAAATTAAGATCAAACTCCGAATTCATAAAGACGAATACTTTGAGAAAGTTAATACAATGCTCGAACATATTCATCGTGGCGATATTTATGAAGCTAATTTTTGTCAAGAGTTTTTTGCCGAAAATACGAGTATAAACCCTCTTGAAACTTACAAAAAATTGAACACCATATCTAAACCACCATTTGCCTCTTTTGTTAAATTACAAGATAAATATGCGTTGTGTGCATCTCCAGAACGCTATATAAAAAAGGAAGATGATATGATTATCTCTCAACCCATAAAAGGTACTGCAAAACGCTCAGAAATTGTAGTAGAAGATAATCAGTTAAAAACCGATTTATTGAAGGATGAAAAAGAACGTAGTGAAAACATAATGATTGTTGATTTGGTGCGTAACGATTTATCTAAAACAGCTTTAAAAGGTAGTGTGAAAGTTGAAGAGTTATGCAAGATTTATACGTTTGATCAAGTGCATCAAATGATTTCAACAGTGACTTCAAAAGTAGCCAAAGAAACTCATCCTGTCGATATTATTAAAAGTACATTTCCTATGGGTAGTATGACTGGAGCACCTAAAATTTCAGCAATGAAAATTATTGAACATTTAGAGGAAACTAAACGTGGCGTGTATTCTGGAGCCATAGGTTATTTTTCTCCCAAGGGCGATTTTGATTTTAATGTGGTGATACGTAGTATTTTATATAATACTACAAAAAAGTATGTGTCTTACTCTGTAGGTGGCGCCATTACTTCTAAAAGTGTTCCTTTAAAAGAATACGAGGAATGTTTAGTTAAAGCCAAAGCCATGCGAGAGGTTTTGGAAAACTAAGAGACATTTTTTAAAACAGTCTCTAATCCAAATGGTCTTTAAAATCCTCAATAGCCAATTTCAAAACACGCTCTACACGTTTGGTTTCAATAGCTTTAACTATTGCTATTTCTTCAAAAGTTAATTTGCCAAATACAAATAAATCTACAATATCAGAGACTCTTAGAGGTAACCAAGTATAAAGTTTTCCTAATAAATGTTTATTGCGTTTTAAGGATATATCAGAGATTTCTAAAGCATTTTTAATAATAGAGTTATTATCATCATAGAGAAAGACATGTTTTGCGTCATTATTTTGTTTGTAAGAAATATCGTTTAAATCATCTTTCATTATAAAATCAAAACCGCCATCAACAGTAAATGTTTCATCTAGCCCATCAAGTTCGTCTTCTAAAATTGAATTGGTACTCATCGTATTTTGATGAAATTTTTCTTTTTTAAACAAGTCATCCAAATCAGAATCAACTATTTTGAAAAGCTTAATTTTTATGGTTGCTGCATCATCATCAATGTTATAGCCAGCTTCGTAAAACTTTGCAATGCCTTCATCAATAATATCATTAGATTTATACATATTTTTTGGTATAATCCGTGTAGATTCCGCAATATACAAACGATGTTTAACGTATGCTTGCAGATGTTGCGTTGCTGAAACTACTTTTTTGTTGAATTCAGTTTGGGTGGTTTTATCGTTTAATTTATCTGTCGAGCACATAGCTTATGGTATTAAATTAGTTTTTTAAAGTTACAAAAATTTTAGTTCAATCACATGATATATGTCATTTGAAAATTTGTGAAAAATGATTATATCATTAGCAAAGTTGTATCTTTGAAGTCATGCTTAATCATCTTAAAACACATATTGAAAAGAGGCTTGGTTTTTTAAATCAAAGTAAACTCCTTATTGCCATTTCTGGAGGAATAGACAGTGTTGTTTTAACGCATTTATGCCACAAATTAGGGCTCAATATTTCATTAGCACATTGCAATTTTAATTTAAGAGGAAAGGAGAGTGATGCTGATGAGGGTTTTGTTCTGGAACTAGCAGAAAATTTAGAATTAGAAGTATTTGTGCAACGTTTTGATACGGAGTTGTATGCAAAAGATAATAAGCGCTCCATTCAAATGGCGGCACGTGAATTACGTTATAGTTGGTTTTCAGAACTCGCTGAACAATTAAAATTCGATTTTATTCTAACCGCACATCATGCTGATGATAACTTAGAGACTTTTTTAATCAATTTCACTAGAGGTACAGGGTTGGAAGGCTTAACAGGGATTCCAGAGGTTAATGATAAGTTTGTTAGACCATTGTTATCTTTCTCAAGTAAGGTTATTGAAACCTACGCTAGAACGAATAATATTAAATGGCGAGATGATAGTAGCAATAAATCAGTTAAATATTTAAGGAATAAACTACGACATGAAGTTGTCCCAATTTTAAAGGAGATTAATCCTGGTTTATTACAAAGCTTTCAGACTACTTTAAATAATTTAAATGAGTCTTCTGAGATAGTAGAAGAAAGCATTGATGTTTTTCTGAAAAAGGCTATTGAAAGTATTGGTGATAAGGAAGTTAGATTTAAAATTTCTGAGTTTAAAAAATTAAATAATCCAAAACCATATTTGTTTGAATCATTAAAAGAATTTGGGTTTAACGAATGGAACGACGTTGTAGGTTTATTGGATGCTGAAACGGGAAAGCAAGTGTTTTCGCCAACTCATCGTTTAATAAAGAACAGAGAGTATTTACTTTTAAGTGAAATTAATTTAGAAGAAAGCATATCTATTTCTATTTCAGACAACGTAAGTCAGGTTGAAACACCATTTGGAATTTTATTCTTCGATGAAGCAGAGGCTATTTTTGGTGAGCGTACCAATATTATATTTGCTGATAAGGATGCCTTGAATTTTCCGTTAACCATAAGAAAATATAAAGCAGGCGATGTTTTTCATCCCTTAGGAATGACAGGTAAAAAGAAAGTTAGTAAATACTTTAAAGACGAAAAATTATCACTTTTAGATAAAGAGAATACATGGTTGTTGTGCTCTGGAGACGATATTGTTTGGGTTATTAATAGAAGAGCCGATAACCGATTTAGAGTAACCGAAAACACAAAACGTATTTTAAAAATAGAATTGCAATAGGCTGTCATGCTGAGCGCAGTTGAAGCATCTTATATACTTAAAATTTGAAATTACAAGGACAAATAGTAGACATACCAAACAGACGAATTTTTAAAGGCGAAATATCCGTTGAAAATGGCAAAATTGTAAGTGTTGAAGAAAAAGACCATGATGTGAATAAATATATCATGCCTGGTTTTGTGGATGCCCATATTCATATTGAAAGCTCTATGTTGGTACCCAGTGAGTTTGCTAAATTGGCAGTAAAACATGGCACAGTTTCTACCGTTTCAGACCCGCACGAAATAGCAAATGTTCTCGGGGTAGAAGGTGTGGAATTTATGATTAAAAACGGAAAACAAGTACCTTTTAAATTTAATTTCGGTGCGCCATCTTGTGTGCCAGCAACCAATTTTGAATCAGCCGGAGCAGAGATAGATTCAGATGGTATTAAAACATTACTTGAAAACCCAGATATTAAGTATTTAGCAGAAATGATGAATTATCCAGGCGTTCTTTTTGATGATGAAGAAGTCATGAAAAAAATAGCATGGGCAAAACATTATAACAAACCTGTAGACGGTCATGCACCAGGACTAAGAGGAAAAGATGTTCTAAAATATATAAGCGCAGGAATCTCAACAGATCATGAATGTTTTACTTATGATGAAGCTTTGGAGAAACTCCAAAAAGGGATGAAGATTTTAATTCGTGAAGGAAGTGCTGCAAAGAACTTTGAAGCTCTAATTGACTTGCTACCAGAACATTTTGAAAACATGATGTTTTGTAGTGATGATAAACATCCGGATGATTTAATAGTCGGACACATAAATCAGCTTTGTGCTAGAGCTGTGACTAAAGGAATTGATGTTTTTAAAGTACTGAAAGCAGCTTGTATTAATCCTGTTAAGCACTATAATTTGGATGTTGGTTTATTAAAAGTTGGTGATGACGCTGATTTTATTGTTGTTGAAAATTTAACGAGTTTTAAAACACTTCAAACGTATATTAATGGAGATTTAGTGTTCAATCAAGGACAATCTTTTATAAAGCAAATAGCTTTTGAAAATTTAAATAATTTCAACTGTAGCAAAAAAGAAGTTTCAGATTTTAGAATAGAATCTTCTGCAAAACAAATTAGAGTTATTGAAGCTTTGGAAGGGCAATTAGTAACTAATGAAATAGTAGAAGATGCTTTAATTGAAAACGGAAATTTAGTTTCAAATACAGAAAAGGATATATTAAAAATAGTAGTCGTGAATCGTTACCATCCCGATAGCTATCGGGATCAAAAACCAGCTATAGCGTTCATTAAAAATTTTGGTTTAAAAGAAGGCGCCATTGCAAGTTCGGTTGGTCATGATTCTCATAACATTATTGCTGTAGGTGTTTCTGATGAAGCTATTTGTAAAGCAGTGAATTTAATTGTTGAAAATACAGGAGGAATTTGTGCAGTTTCCAATCCTGATAACTATCTGGACGAAGAAAAAATAGTATCACTTCCAGTTGCAGGAATTATGAGCGATAAAGATGGTGAAACCATAGGAAAACAATATGCTGATTTAGATAAAATGGCTAAGCGTTTAGGTAGTAATTTGAATGCGCCTTACATGACGTTATCTTTTATGGCACTATTGGTTATACCATCGCTTAAGTTGAGCGATAAAGGCTTGTTTAATGGAACTGATTTTAAATTTGTGCCACTAGAATTTAATTAAAATTACGATTTTTTTTTTGCGCAAAGTCGCATGCTAAATAGTAAATAGAGAACTATAATCTTAAACGAAAACAAACGAAAACTGAGACTGAGACTGTCAACTTATTTTATCTCGCAAAGGCGCTAAGACGCAAGTGAAAAAGGAGTAAAGAATATTAATATAAACGTAAACAACTGAAAACCACGACTACGACTGAAGACTGAGTACTGCGACTGAAAACTGAAAAACATGCCAATAATAGAGTCAACTTACAAACCATCATTTTACTTTAAAAACGGATTTATTTCAACAGTTTATTCTGGCTTAGTAAGACGTGTGTCTTTAAAGCAAGAACGTGAACGTATCACTTTAAAAGATGGTGATTTTCTAGATTTGGATTGGAGTTTTTCTAACTCAAAATCAAATAAACTTATTATATTATTACATGGACTAGAAGGAAACGGCCAACGACCTTACATGACAGGGACTGCAAATCATTTCAATAATAATGGTTTAGATGCGGTTTGTATTAATTTTAGAGGTTGCCGTGGCGAGAATAATTTAAAATATTATAGCTACCATTCTGGTGAAACGGAAGATTTACATGCTGTTATTCAACATGCTATTTTGTCAAAAAACTATTCTGAAATTTATTTAAAAGGTTTTAGTTTGGGAGGTAATATTATTTTAAAATATTTAGGAGAACACCATGCTATTCCCGATCAAGTAAAGGCTAGTATTGCAGTTTCCATACCTTGTGATTTATATGGTTCCTGTAAGGAACTGCATAAGTTAAAGAATAAATTGTTTCATGATAGGTTTTTGAGAGATTTAGTAAAACATCTAAAAGAAAAACAAAAACTATTTCCTGAAGAATTGAGTATAGAATTGATAAATACTATAAAAACATTAATAGAATTCGATACTATTTATACCTCCAAAGCCCATGGTTTTAGGGATGCATTAGATTATTATAAAAAATCTAGCAGCCTCCAATTTCTCCATAATATAAAAACACCAACATTGATAATTAATGCATTAAATGATTCGTTTTTATCATCTGAATGTTATCCAGTAAAAGAAGCAAAACGTAACCCAAATTTGTATCTAGAAATGCCAAATTATGGTGGTCATGCTGGATTTGTTGACAAAAAAAATGTGTATTATAATGAAAAACGCGCTTTGGAGTTTATAAATGCTAATTTTTGAGACCATCAGGAAATCCTTCTATAACAATATCCCATAATTCGGGAAGCACAAAATATACAAATAGTGTCAGGATAATAATTGAAATGATATTCATTACAATGCCTTTACTTACCATATCAGGAATCCGTAAATAACCAGATCCAAAAACCACTGCATTTGGAGGTGTAGCAACAGGAAGCATAAAAGCACATGAAGCAGCTACTGCGGCTCCAACCATCAAAACAAATGGGTGAATATCTATCACTAAGGCCATTGGTGCCAATACAGGTAGAAGCATTGCTGTAGTAGCAAGGTTCGACGTAATTTCAGTTAGAAAATTGACTGCTGCTATTAAAAATAAAATTAATATAATAGTGCTTACCCCAATTAGAGTCGTCATTTGGTTTCCTATCCATAACGCTAGTCCACTAGTTTCAAAACCTTTTGCTAAAGCCATACCGCCACCAAATAATAATATGATTCCCCAAGGTAAATTCTTAGTGTCTTTCCATGATATTAATTTTTTATGCTTGGTTTTGGAAGGAATTAAAAACAGCACTAAAGCAAATACAATAGCAATAATCGTATCATCAATGTGCGGCAATATTTTTTTAAGCAGAAAAGAACGCGTAATCCAACAAAATGCAGTAGCGGCAAAAACAAAAGCTACCGCTTTTTCTTCATAAGCCATTTTTCCTAGAGATTTCAATAAGCGTTTTATTTCTTGCTTTCCTCCTGGAAATTCTTTTTGTTTAAATGAAAACGCGAATGCTGTTAAATATTTCCAACATATAATTAGTAGAATAACCGAAATAGGAAATCCAAAAATGAACCATTGTGAAAACGTAATTTCATAACCATAAGTTTCTGATACCACACCTGCCAATACCAAATTTGGAGGTGTTCCAATTAAAGTGGCAATACCACCAATGGATGCACTATATGCTATGGCAAGCATTAGAGCTTTTCCGAAAATTAAATTTTCATCTTTATCTGTTTTTGGGTTGTCTTTTAATTGTTTAATGATGGCGATGCCAATAGGAAGCATCATCACAGAAGTGGCTGTATTAGAAATCCACATCGATAGAAACGCTGTGGCCACCATAAAACCTAATATGATTTTCTTAACGTCAGATCCAATAATGTTAATAATGTTGAGAGCAATACGTTTGTGTAAATTCCACTTTTCAATCGCTATGGCAATAATAAATCCGCCTAAATATAAAAACACAAACTTATGCCCAAAGGATGCGGTTGTTGCCCCAATATCTAAACTTCCTGTAAGCGGAAATAATACAATGGGAAGCAAAGCAGTAGCAGCAATTGGAATAGCTTCAGTAATCCACCAAATGGCAATCCAAGCAGTAGATGCTAAAACACCATTCGCTTCATCTGATAAACCTTCTGGACTAAAGAAAAGTCGAATTAAAATATATAATAAAGGGCCTAGAAATAAACCAATTCGTTTTGAATTTATCATCAAATTATTTTCAAAAATTTTAATTCTACTTTCTAATTTTAAATTAAAAACAATAATATTCTTTAAAAGTAGCTTTTATTTTTTGTATTTTTAATAACAACATAAATAATTCACTTCTAACATTATGCCAACTTTCAAATTAAAAATTAACAACGAAAAACATACTGTTGAGGCAGATATGGACACGCCATTATTATGGATTTTAAGAGATCATGTAAATTTAGTCGGAACTAAATATGGTTGTGGGATTGGGCAATGCGGTGCCTGTACAGTGCATGTAAACGGTAAAGCAATGCGTAGTTGTTTACTTCAGGTATCGCAGGCTGAAGGAATGAATATTACAACTATCGAAGGTCTTTCCAAAGATGGCGATCACGCAGTTCAAAAAGCATGGTTGGAGCATGATGTACCGCAATGTGGTTATTGTCAAGCTGGACAAATAATGACCGCAGCCGCATTATTAGAAAACAATTCTAATCCCTCAGACAAGGAAATAGATGCAGCGATGCAAGGTAATATTTGCAGATGTGGAACATACACTAGAATTAAAAAGGCAATCAAAACAGCAGCTCAGCTATAAATCCAGAAATCATGACAAAAATAAAAACACAATATAATCGTCGGTCATTTTTGAAGGTATCTGCTGCAGCTGGTGGAGGTATGCTTATCGGGTTTAGTTGGTTAACAGGCTGTACTTCAGATAAAAAAATTGAACAATTAGCTGTTCCTAATGAATGGTTTGATTTTAATGGTTACATAAAAATTGGCGATACGGGTATGGTTACTATTTATTCTCCAAATCCAGAAATTGGTCAGAATATAAAAACCTCTATGCCAATGATTGTTGCTGATGAATTGGATGTAGATTGGAAGCATGTTGTTGTTGAGCAAGCACCTTTAAATACAGGCTTTTATCAAAATCAATTTGCAGGTGGGAGTCTATCTATTAAGTTAAGTTGGAATGCGCTAAGAATGGCAGGGGCTACTGGAAGAAGAATGTTATTAGAGGCTGCTGCAAAAGAATGGCAGTTGGCGGTTTCAGATTTATCAGTTTCCCAAGGCGTAATTAAGGAGAAAAATGGAGAGCGATCCATTACTTATGGAGAAATAGCTTCAAAAGCTGCTGGTATTGAAATCCCTGAAGAAGTTGAACTAAAAGAAATTTCAGATTTTAAATTAATAGGCACAAGCATCAAAAATGTTGATGGTAAAAAAATTGTTACTGGAAAATCTTTATTTGGATTAGATTTCAAAAGAGAAGGGATGAAACTTGCTATGATTCAACATCCGCCTGCTTTTGGAATGAAAGTAAAAGATTTTAATGCAGAAGAGATTAAAAGTATGCCGGGAGTAAATGATGCTTTCATTATTGACACTACGATTAAAGATCCATCTTGGGCTGATGAAAAAGGGTTTCTTCAACTCATAGCAATTGTTGGTGATACAACATGGCAATTAATGAAGGCTAAAAAAGCAATTAAAGCGAATTGGGAAACTATAAGACCATTAGAAAGTACAGAATCTCATTTAGCGAGTTTGGAAGAAGCACTACTGTCTGGGAAAGTTGGACAAAGTAGAAGAGATGGTAACCCTGAAGCGGCATTTAAAAAAGCGGCGAAAGTTATCGAACGCACCTATAGTGCTCCTTTTATGGCTCATAATACTATGGAGCCTATGAATTTCTTTGCTAATGTTACCGATTCCTCTGCAGAACTCATTGGGCCTACACAAACTCCAGAAGCTCTTGAAAAATCTGTTTCTAAATTGCTAAATCTTGATTTAGAGAATGTGACTGTAAATATGACTCGTATGGGCGGAGGGTTTGGACGTAGACTCTATGTGCATTTTGGAGTTGAAGCCGCTGCCATTTCAAAGAAAATTGGAGCTCCAGTTAAACTTATTTATTCGAGAGAGGATGATATGACCCAAGGAACTTATCGACCAGCATATAGGTCAAGATATAAGGCTGGTTTAGATGAAAATAATAATCTTATAGCTTTTACTGTTAAAGGTGCTGGATTACCAGAAGGGCCTGTATTTCCAAATCGTTTTCCAGCGGGTACAGTAGAGAATTATGCTGCTGAACAAATATCAGGTGAAACAAATATTACTACAGGAGCTTGGAGAGCACCAATGTCTCACTTTACAGCAGGGGCGGAACAAGCATTTCTTGATGAGGTTGCGGAATTAGCAGGGAAAGATCCGATAGATTTTCGACTAGAATTGTTTGAACGTGCCATTAAAAATCCAGTAGGTGAAAAGCACGAATATGAAGCTGATCGCTACGCAGGCGTATTGAAATTAGTTAAAGAAAAATCTAATTGGGGTGAAACAAAATCGGGTGTTTATCGTGGAGTGGCAGCATATTTTTGTCATTCTAGTTACGTTGCAGAAGTTGTTGATATGATTTTGGAAAACGGACAGCCAAAAATTAAAAATGTATGGTGTGCGGTTGATTGTGGAATTGTAGTAAATCCTGATGGTGCTAAACATCAGATTGAAGGAGGTGTTATAGATGGAATTGGACATGCCATGTATAGCCAATTAACGTTTGACAATGGAGGGTCTAATGAAAGGAATTTTGATACATACCAAATGATTCGTCATTCACAAGCACCTGAAAATATAGAGGTTTTCTTTGTTGAAAATGAAATTGCACCAACGGGATTAGGAGAACCAGGACTTCCTCCAGCTGTTGGAGCCTTAGCAAATGCATTATATCAGTTAAAAGGACAACGTTATTATCATCAACCTTTTGCTTTAAGTCAACCCATTATAGGTTAAACGGCGTAATCGTTTACTTTTTTATATATACTTTGGTTCAGAACATTATTAATAAAATGGTTTAGAATTTTTTATGAATGACACACGAATTTAAAAAAATAATTGAAGAAGCTGTTTTAGCTGAACAAAAAGGTTTAAAAACAGTTTTGGCTTCAGTCGTAGCATTAGATGGCTCATCATATCGCAGACCAGGGGTGAGAATGCTCATTTTGGAAAATAAAATAATGATAGGTGCTGTTAGTGGCGGATGTGTTGAAAAGGAAATTTTATTACAGTCTGAAACTGTTTTTAATACTGGTGTCTCTAAAATAATAACTTATGATGGGAGATACCGTTTAGGTTGTGAAGGCATATTATATATTCTTTTGGAAGTTTTGGAGCTTTCAAATTCGTTTATAGATTCTTTTTTTGAATGTTTGAGAAATAGAAGTTCTTTTGAAATTCATTCCCATTTTAGAAAGGAAGAAGGAGAACTTACCGGATTAGGAACTTTTGTGAGTATTGATAATAACCTTTTTTCGCTTTCAAATACGGACGCGCAAAAAAAACCTTCAAATCTTTCTGTATTTAAACAGGACATGTCACCATGTTTTAAGTTGATAATTATCGGTGCAGAACATGATGCGGTACAATTATGTAAATATGCATCGTTTACTGGTTGGGAAGTGACTATTGTGGCTGGAGTATCCGAATCAAAATCTATTAAAAATTTTCCAGGAGCTAATGCGTTTACGTCAACAACTGCTGAAGCTAAGGATACTTCATTAATTGATAACCAAACAGCGATAGTTTTAATGACGCATAATTTCGCAAACGATTTGCGCTATTTAGTGGCGCTGAAAGATACAAATCCAACTTATATTGGACTTTTGGGTCCTACAAAACGAAGAGAAGATTTATTATCCCAGTTTATGGAATATTGTCCAGATATTAACTTAGAATTTTTAGATGGTATTCATGGTCCAGCTGGTTTAAATATTGGTTCAGAAACACCTCAAGAAATTGCTATTTCTATAATGGCCGAAATTTTAGCATTCTCAAGGAAACAAAACTCTGTTTCGTTGAGTAGTAAAACAGGGCGTATTCATGTCAAATAAAATTGCTGTTGTTGTTTTAGCTGCGGGATCTTCAAAGCGCATGGGAAAGCCAAAACAGTTGCTTAAATGGGGCAATGAAACTTTAATCACCCATACCATACAAACAGCATTGAAGTTAAACACTCATGAATTTTATGTTGTTTTAGGTGCTAATTTTCAATTAATTGAAAAAACAATAAATCATTTTCCTATTACTATTTTGAATAATGAAAATTGGGAACAAGGTTTAGGGACATCCATTGCTTGTGCTTCAAAACATATTCTAAACCAAAAGTTAAAAATTGATGCGGTACTTTTTATATTGGCAGATCAACCCTTTATTACTAGTGATTATTTAAATAAAATAGTTTCAAGTTTTTCACCTCAAAAAAACCAAATCGTTGCATCATCATATCAAAATAGAAAATTTGGTGTTCCAGCACTTTTCGATAACTATTTTTTATACTCTTTATGCCATTTGAAAGACGATTTTGGCGCAAAATATATTTTGAAGAAAAACGAAATTTTTGTGAAAGCTTTAATACCTCCTGTAAAAAATGTAGATTTAGATTTTAAAGAAGATTATGTAAGATTATATAATGAGAATTTTGAATAAGGATGAGTTTGAAAGCTGAAGACAAAGCAAAAACACCAGAGCATTTTACAAATTTAAAAACCCAAGAACCACAAAAAAATAGTGTTGGGTTCACTTCTATAAAAAAAGCTATTGGTCAGGTTTCTAAGTATATGAATCCTGTTGATGCGTTTAAGTTAGCAGTAAAAATGAATCAAAAAGATGGTTTTGATTGTCCTGGTTGTGCATGGCCAGATCCTGATGATGAACGTTCTTCTCTTGGAGAATTTTGTGAAAATGGAATCAAAGCCATTGCTGAAGAAGCGCAAAATAAAACCATTGGAACTGATTTTTTTGATAAGTATTCTGTTGATGAATTAGCGGGTTGGTCTGATTTTGAAATTGGAAAATCTGGACGTTTAGCAGAACCTATGTTTCTTTCTGAAGGTGCTACACATTATCAACCCATGTCTTGGGAAGATGCTTTTAAAAAAGTTGGTCAGCATTTAAATGATTTAAACCATCCTGATGAAGCGGTATTTTATACTTCTGGTAGAACGACAAACGAAGCAGCATTTTTATATCAATTATTCGTAAGGGAATTTGGGACAGCTAATCTTCCAGATTGCTCAAACATGTGTCATGAAGCAAGTGGTAGTGCTTTGTCTGAAACTTTGGGTATCGGAAAAGGCTCGGTAACTCTAGACGATTTATATAAAGCTGAGGTGGTTATGGTTGTTGGGCAAAACCCAGGAACAAATCACCCTAGAATGTTGACTGCTTTAGAAAAGTGTAAAAACAATGGCGGTAAAATAATTGCTGTTAATCCACTTCCTGAGGCAGGATTGATAAAGTTTACCAATCCACAAAACCCTTTAAAACTACTAACAGGAGGCACCCAAATAGCAGATGTGTTTGTTCCGATTACTATTAATGGTGATGTTGCATTTTTTAAAGCGATACTTCTAAAATTGTTGGAGAAAGATGAGGCTCAAGGTGATGTTTTTGATAAAGCATTTATCAATGAATTTATGCAGGGTTATGATGCTTTTATTTCAGATTTAAAACGCTATAATTTTAATGAATGTTTGAAAGCTTCTGGGGTATCTTTAGATATCTTTAATCATGTTTTTGACCTCATTCTTAATAACAATAAAATTATTATTTGTTGGGCCATGGGCTTAACACAACATGAGAATGCCGTTGATAATATCAGAGAATTAGTTAACTTATTATTGCTAAAAGGAAGCATAGGAAAAGAAGGCGCAGGCACTTGTCCTGTTCGTGGACATTCCAACGTACAAGGCGATAGAACGGTTGGTATTTGGGAATCTGCTCCACAAGCATTTCTTGATAAAATAGAAGACAAATACGGCTTTAAACCAACAACAAAACATGGCTATTCAGTTATAGATGCTATTAAAGCCATGCATGACAAAAAGGCTAAAGTGTTTTTTGGATTGGGTGGAAATTTTATCTCTGCAGTACCTGATACTTCATATTCTGCAAAAGCTTTAGCAAATTGTTCACTAACAGTTCATGTTAGTACAAAACTGAATCGTTCGCACTTGGTTACGGGGAAGGAAGCATTGATTTTACCATGTTTAGGACGTACGGAGAAAGACTATCAGAAAACAGGAGTTCAAGTGCAAAGTGTTGAAAATTCAATGGGCATAGTATCTTCCACAAAAGGTATTTTAGAACCTTGTTCTAAGGATTTGTTGAGTGAAGTTGCCGTGGTTTGTGGCATTGCAAATGCCACATTAAAAGCGCGTTCAAAAATCAATTGGTTAGCGTATAAAGATGACTACAAACTGGTACGTGATGATATTGCTGAGGTTGTTGAGGGATTTGATGATTTTAACAAGCGATTAAAACAACCTGCAGGTTTTTATTTACCCAACGGCGCCAGAATTAGACAGTTTAAAACTAAAACAGGTAAAGCTAATTTTTCAATCAATAAACTGCCTGAATGGGAATTAAAAAGCGATGAACTAATCATGATGACCATTCGAAGTCATGACCAATTTAACACCACCATTTACGGGCTAGACGATAGGTATAGAGGTGTTTTTAATGAAAGACGAATCATTTTTATGAATCGTGAAGATATGAAAACACGGAATTTACAAGAACAACAAGTCGTTAATTTGAAATCAGAGTATAATGGTGTCATTCGAGAAGCTAACAAATTTAAAGTTGTTGGTTATGATATTCCTAAAAATTGTTGTGCTACGTATTTTCCAGAAACGAATGTGTTAGTACCATTAGATAGTTTTGCGCATACAGCTAAAACACCAGCTTCTAAAAGCGTTAAAATTACTATTGAGAATCTTTAGGATTTCAATAAAATCTAAACCCTTTATTTTCCTAATAATCAATTATTCTTATTGCAATTTGAGAAATTGACAATAATGAGTGTTCTACGTAAATTTCTTAAATAAGAACATTTTAAAATACGTATAAATACTTAGTTTTGTATTTAAATACGTAATTATGAAATGAGCATACGTTTAAGTCCAAATTATAAATGGACTTGACATTGCGAATTGCATCTGACCGATTTAACAAATTAAAAGTATACAGATGAAACATATTATTGTTGTTGGAAATGGGATGGTAGGTTACAAATTTTGTGAAAAATTTGTAGAACAAGAAGATGGCAAGCATTTTAAAATCACTGTATTTGGTGAAGAATCAAGACCTGCTTATGATAGGGTGCATTTAAGTGAATTCTTCGAGAATCAAGATGCTAAAGCTTTAGAAATGGCACCTAGAGACTGGTATGAAGAAAATGGTATAGAATTAATTTCGGATGAGCGTATTACCAATATTCATCGTGCTTCAAAAAAAATAACAACCACCAAAGACTTACATTATAAATACGATTATTTGGTTTTGGCAACAGGTTCTTCGCCTTTTGTTCCAAATATTAAGGGTATTGAAAAGAAAGGGGTTTTTGTTTATAGGACTATTGAAGACTTGGAAGCTATGCTTGCCTATGCCCATAAAATACAAGCAAATAGAACAGAAACAGTAAAAGCAGCTGTGCTTGGTGGCGGACTTTTAGGCTTAGAAGCGGCAAAGGCTATTATGGACATGGGTTTAGAGCCACATGTTGTTGAGTTTGCTCCTAAGTTGATGCCTAGGCAACTAGATACTAGAGCGAGTAAGGTTTTACAAGAAAAAATAGAATCCATTGGAATTAATGTGCATTTATCTAAAGCCACTAATAAAATTTTAGGGGAAGCCGCTATTACGGGAATGGAGTTTGGCGAATATGATAAGATAGACGTTGAAATGTTAGTTGTTTCAGCGGGTATAAGACCCAGAGATGAATTGGCTAAGACCTGTAACCTAGAAATGGGAACACGAGGTGGTATTGTTGTTAACAACAGAATGCAAACTTCCGATCCAGAAATTTATGCTATTGGAGAAGTGGCGCTTTACAACCAAATGATTTACGGCTTGGTTGCTCCAGGTTATGATATGGCCGATGTAGCGGTTAACCAAATTCTAGGTAATCGAGATGTTTTGATGGCTGAAGATATAGATATGTCTACTAAATTAAAACTCATTGGAGTAGATGTTGCGAGCTATGGTGAACCATTTATGCCTGTAGAAAAAGGATACTCTATTATTTATGAAAATAAAACAAAAAACTTATATAAACGTGTTAATGTGAGTCATGATGGTAAAAGCTTATTAGGGGGTATTTTGGTAGGAGATGCTTCTGATTATAATATGTTTCATCAAATCTATTTAAACGGATTGCCAATTCCTGAGGATGCCGAAGAATTAATTTTAGGAAGTAGAGGAGGAGGTAGTTCATCTTTTGGAAGTGTTTTAGATATTCCGGATGCGGCGCAAGTTTGTTCTTGTGAAAGCGTAACTAAAGGAGATATTTGTTGTTCTATTACGGAAGGTGATTGCTCTAATTTTGGTGACGTGGTTACAAAAACGAAAGCTACTTCGGGTTGTGGTGGTTGTAAGCCTATGGTGACCGATTTGGTAAATGAAACACTGAAATCGTTAGGTAAAGAAGTTAAAGAAACCATTTGTGAACACTTTGATTTTAGTAGACAGGAACTTTATGATTTGATAAAAATTAATAAAATAGCTGATTACGAAGAAGCGCTTAATTTGTTTGGTGAAGGTCATGGTTGCGAGGTTTGTAAACCTTTATTAGGATCTATCTTTGCTACTATAACTATGGAGACACCAAATCGTCAACCTGTTATTCAAGATACAAATGACAGATTTTTAGCAAATATTCAGCGTAACGGGACATATTCTGTGGTGCCAAGAGTTGCGGGCGGCGAAATAACACCAGACCAACTGATTGTGATTGGTCAAGTAGCAAAAAAATACGATTTATACACCAAGATTACTGGTGGACAACGGATTGATTTATTCGGGGCTCAAATTCATGAGTTGCCACTTATTTGGAAAGAATTAATTGATGCTGGTTTTGAAAGTGGTCATGCTTACGGAAAGTCATTAAGAACTGTAAAAAGTTGTGTTGGTTCTACCTGGTGTCGATACGGGATGCATGAAAGTGTAACCTTTGCGATTGATATTGAAAACAGATATAGAGGTTTACGTTCGCCTCATAAATTAAAAGGTGGCGTTTCAGGATGTATTAGGGAATGTGCGGAAGCACGAGGAAAGGATTTTGGATTGATTGCTGTTGAGGGTGGATGGAACTTATACGTTTGTGGAAACGGTGGCGCTACACCAAAACATGCGGTATTACTTGCTGAACAATTGGATGATGACACGGTTGTGAAATACTTAGACAGATTCTTGATGTACTACATCAGAACTGCGGGACCTTTGGTAAGAACAGCACCTTGGTTGGATAAACTTGATGGAGGTATTGATTACTTAAAGCAAGTAGTAATTGAAGATTCTTTAGGGATTGCTGAAGAATTAGAACAGGAGATGAAAGGCTTGATTAACAAATATGAATGTGAGTGGAAACAAGCTATTGAAAGTCCTGAAATAATGAAGCGTTTTAAACATTTTGTAAATTCTGATGATACAGATGATAATTTAGAATTTGTACCCATGCGTGAACAAAAAATGCCAAAGGCTTGGAGTTAGTTGATAAGTTTGAAGATGGAAGTTGGAAGCTTGAAGTTTTAAAGTTTGTGGATAAAGTATGGACTGCTTACTAAATACTGACTACTGCGGACTAGCCCGCGTTAGGGATTGCAGTGGAAAGCCCACAGCGAGTCCCGATAGCTATCGGGACGAGCGAGGACTTGGAATGTAAAGCCCGACCCTTGTGGTAACGCCCAACTTCTCGATATAATTCCGAGAAAGTTTCGGAATCACTCGAAATGACAAAATAAATTGATTTTAAATAATACTTTTAAAGGATGGAAAATATATTAGAGCAGTATAAATCGGTTGTCGAAAATGAGGTTTCTACTTGGTTTGATGTAGGAGCAACTACAAATTTTCCTGAAAATAGTGGGGCATGCATAAAATACAAAACCAAACAAATTGCGGTGTATAATTTTACACGAACTGGTAAGTGGTATGCAACTCAGAATTTGTGTCCACATAAAATGGAAATGGTATTGTCTTTGGGTATGATAGGTAATAAGGAAGATATTCCGAAGGTGGCTTGCCCAATGCACAAAAAGAATTTTTCTTTAGAAGATGGTAGTAATTTAGCTGGTGAAGATTTAAAAATTGCAACCTATCCTGTTAAAATTGAAAACGGAAATGTGTATATTGGCTTTACGGATTAATACCTTACGAAAATGAAGCCAACACGTTTTGAAACTGCTATTGCATTAATTGATAAAGCCAACTCTGAAGACATAAATACTTTCGAGGTTGCTGGTATAGACTACTCTAAAGAATTACTGTACTCACAACGTATGACCAGGAAGTTGTTACAGTTTGAGCCTAATGCATCAAAAGCGCTTCAAATAGCGGCGCGTGCACAACATATTTGCCGTTGGAAAATTGCTAGAGATGAGTATCCAATGGATCGCGTGGGCTATTTAAAATGGCGCGAAACCTTAAAGAAAATGCATGGTGATTTAACTGCTGATATTTTAAAACAAGTTGGTTATGATGACCAATTTGCTGATAGGGTTAAAGCCATAATTATTAAAAAACTCATAAAGAAAAACGAAGAATCTCAAACTTTAGAAGACACTATTTGCTTGGTGTTTTTAGATTATTATTTTGAGGAATTTGCAGCAAAGCATAGTGACGAAAAGATTATTGATATTCTTAAGAAAACCTGGGTAAAAATGTCTGATAAAGGGCATGAGACCGCTTTAAAATTACCTTTTTCTGAGAAGAGTCTGGCCTTAGTTAAACAGGCTATTTCTTAAATATAAACTGATGACTAAACCAAGTAATTCATTAGACCAAAGAACGTTTGATAAATTACGCCGTTTATATATTATTGCTTTAGGTACTATTGCGGTTTCGGTAATAGTTAGTCAGATTTTAATTCGTATTCATCTTAGCGGACAAGAAAGCGATTCTACAGTAATTAACGTTGCTGGAAGGCAGCGTATGTTGAGTCAGAAACTAACTAAGGATATTGTTTCGTTAGCTTCTGAAACTAACTTAGAAAACAAAAGACTTCTAAAAGATAAAATAAAAGCAACCCTTCATCTTTGGGAATTGTCGCATTATGCCTTACAAAATGGAAATGATAGTTTGGGGTTGCCAAAAAAAAATAGCCCAAAAGTTATTGCAAAATTTAAATTGTTAAATCCTGTTTTTGATACCATAAATACTGCATCAAAATCTATTATTGATAAGATTGAAAACACACCTCTTTTACCTATAACTTTATATGCGTCTGATATAGAAAAGGTAAAAACCAATGAAAATGATTTTTTGGTTATGATGGATGATATTGTAAATGAATATGATATAGAAGCTGATGAAAAAGTTGAATGGTTAGGTCAGTTAGAATTGTGGTTAACAGCACTCACTTTACTTATTTTATTAGGAGAATTTTTGTTTATATTTTGGCCAGCTGCAAAATCTGTAAAATCTACTTTAACTAATTTATTGCTAGCAGAGAAACAAGCCAAAAAAATGGCATTTGATGCCGATGAATTGAGCAATTCCAAAGAAAAATCTATTAAAGAATTGCGTGCTTTAAGTCGCGCTTTGGATGATACACTTTTGTTTGCGCGTATTTTGCCAAGTGGTAATGTGGTGCATATAGGCAGTAAGTTTTCACGTTTATTCAAGGTTCCAAAATTTAACGAATCTGGGATGTTTTGGAATATCCTCTCGAGTGTAGAAAGCGAGCAATTAGCTCTAGAAAGCCTCATTTCAAAATTCAAAAAAACGGGTTGGCAAGGCGAAGTAAAAGCCACTACAAAAGATAATAAGGATATTTGGTTAGAAATGGCGATTATTCCATATAGCCCTACAGATGAAAAGTCTGAATTGTTAATAATCGCATCTGAAATTACGGAACGAAAAACGGGTCAATTAGAAATTCATAGGTTGACTGCGCAAAGTTTTGAGGAGAAGATGAATCAACAAAAAATCATCTCAAGTAAGATTATTGAGAATCAGGAAAAAGAGCAAAACCGTATAGCAAAGGATGTACACGATGGTATTGGGCAGATGCTTACAGGTTTAAAGTATAATTTAGAGAGTATTGATACTAAAGATGTAAAAAAAGCGACTGCTAAAATTGAACACCTTAAAAAATTAACGACTGATATTATTAAAGGCGTAAGAACGGCCACTTTTAACCTTACTCCGCCTGAGTTAGCAGACCATGGTATAGTGCCCGCAATTACAAAGCTTACGCAAGAATTAGCAAGACTTACAGGAAAAAATATTGTCTTTTTTAATAAAACCGATTTTAGTCTTCGTTTGGATTCGCTTACTGAAATTAATATTTATAGAATTACGCAAGAAGCAATTAATAATGCGATTAAATATGCAGATTCTACACATATCTTGGTGTCTTTATCGCATAGTGAAAACATACTAAGTATTGTGATTGATGATGACGGTAAAGGTTTTGAACCTGAAAAAATAAAAACCGTTAAGAATGCCGATGGCGGTATGGGAATGACTTTCATGCGAGAGCGGATAAAATACATTGATGGAAGACTATTTTTAAATTCTGAACTAGGAGTTGGTACACGTGTTACTTTAAATATTCCTTTGAGTTAATATATAAAACTATGAAAAGAAAATTGATAAGTTCAGGTTCCACCTTTGAAGAAAGTATAGGCTATTCAAGAGCTGTAGTTCAAGGCGATTGGGTATTTGTTTCTGGTACAACTGGATATGATTATGATAACATGACCATTAGTGATGATATTGTTGAACAAACTGAACAATGTTTTATCAATATCAAAAATACATTAGAAAAAGCTGAGGCAAGTTTATCAGATGTTGTTTGTGTAACTTATATTCTTACGGATGCTAAAGCATTCGAAAAATGCTGGCCTGTACTAAAAAAATACTTCGGTAAGGTTAAACCTGCTGCTACCATGATTTCTGCTGGACTTGCCGATGATAACATGAAGATTGAAATTCAAGTGACAGCATTAAAGAGTTGAAATACGTAGTATTACTTAATTTTATTACTTTTGTACCAATAACTTTAGATATCAAATATGATTAACGTAGTTCTTGCAGATGACCATGTTTTAGTAAGAGATGGAATTAAGGCACTTTTAGAAGATCAAGGCGGTATTATCGTAATTGATGAAGCGTCAAACGGTAAAGAAGCTCTTGAGGTTATAAGTCGTAATAAACCAGATATACTAATTGTTGATATCCGTATGCCAGAAATGAACGGTATTGAGGTGGTTCGTCAAATCAATACAAGTCAGATGGATGTAAAGACCTTAGTGCTTTCTATGCACGATTCCGAAGAATACGTAGTGCAAGCTATTCAAGCAGGAGCCGATGGCTATTTATTGAAAGGAGCCAGTAAAGAAGAATTTATAAAAGCTTTGAATAAAGTCGCTTCTGGAGGTAAATATTTTACAGGTGATGTGTCTGCAATTATTATGAAGAATTTTGTAAACGGCACAACAACTGCTGTAACTGGAAAGCAAACCCCTGTTGAAACACCGTTTAAACTAACCAAACGCGAAAAACAAATACTTAGTTTGGTTTTACAGTTAAAAAATAACAAAGACATTGCTGAAGAATTAGAAATCAGTAAACGTACAGCCGAAGTGCATCGTTTTAATTTGATGAAAAAACTGGATGTTAAAAACCTTATGGAACTGAATAATAAGGCTAAGGAGTTTGGGTTGGTTTAGGGGTGGTTTTTACTTAGATATTTGTTGTAACACGTTATTTATCATTCAAAGGAAATGTCAATCCAATCGCAAATGCACCAACGAACTGTTCAACAGAAGGTTGAAAGAAATAAGTGAACCCTATGTCAACATTATTATTTCGTCCTAATTCTAATCCTAGAGAGAAAGGTATATGATAAATCATTCCACTTTTATCTATATTGTCAAAAGCTGTAAATGTTTCAAATTTTCCAATGGAAGTTCCTATTCCAATTTCTACATATGGCGCTACCCAAGGTATTGGTGCTCTAACTCTTGCTTTTCCTCCTAATAAAAAAGCTTTTGATTCAGCTTTCTCATTGGTTGGATTGTCATTTAGGTCTTTTCCATTTGAACTTGTCAAAACAAAACCTACATAAGGTCTAAATTCAACCCAAGAAGCAACTTTTAACACTAGCTCTCCTTGAGCAAAAAAACCACTATCAGCTATTTCGTCAACGCTGTTAAATGGGACACTAATTCCATATCCTATTAGAGCATTTATTGATTTTTCCTTTATAAACTGTGCTTCAACTAAATTTGAAGTCAGAACTATTATTAATAATATTAGAGTTTTTCTCATATTGTTTTACAACGTGCTTGTGTATGAATAGTGCGGTTTTGTGTGCGAGGATTATCCACAGGAAAATCAGACGTAACAAAAACGCACTACACTTTGATTAAGCACTAAATTAAGCATTATTTATAAATGTTGCCATTTCGTTATTTTTTCAGAGTTCAAATTATGCAGTTAAATTCCGTTTTCCGTTTATCCACGTTTGAGTGAATTCCGTCAGCGTTATATTCCGCTATATTTTTCAATTCCGTTTGAGTTAGCAATTTCGCAACTAGCTAAATTCTGCCTTCAGTTTAGTTTTGATTATAATTCAGATAATATGATTTAATCTTTATAAGATTTGTAACAAATTCAATGCTTTTCCGTCTTATAATTAAACGTTAAATACTTTACTATATGCGCAATTTTTTAAAATCCTTGAAACAAAAACTTATTCAATTTTATCAATGTGAATTAAAAACCTTTAATAAAATACTTGGGATTAAGTAAATAAACCCGATTTGGTTTTAATTCCACGTTCGAGTAAGAAATTCCGCAACTTGCTAAATTCCGCATACAGTTCGGTTTTTGGTTTTCAATTCAGATTTTGATTCCGCAAACTTGCTAAAAAATCCGCTGTGATTTGTATTCCGCATTTGAGTGAGAAATCAGCGCAATTCATTCAGCCTTATACTCGGTAAAAAGCAGTTTTTTTAAATTCCGATTTTCCGTTTCCGAGTGAGTTCCGTAATGAATGGCAACAACTAGATAAACACACCAGTGTGTTTATCCCTTTTATATTTAATCACAAATATAGTTAAATACTTACAAATCTAATAGATTCTTTATGTTAAAATCAATGAGACATATTGGAGCTTTGATTAATTCTAATAAATAACTTTTATTATTTTCCATCATTTTTACCAAATCCTCAAAATCCATATATCATATTTATCAATCTTATATAAATTTTTGAATTACGTAATTATTGATATTAAATTAAGTATAAATACTTAGTTTTATATAAACAAAATACGTAATTATGGATAATCTTCAATCTTTAAAAGCAACAAAACTTAACTTATTGAATTTAAAATCAGTGCCAATTCGTACGTTTTGGATAAGCTCTATATCATTCTTTATGTGCTTCTTCGCATGGTTTGGTATCGTGCCGTTTATGCCAGATGTTGTAAGAGATTTGGGTTTAACACCAGACCAAAAATGGAACTCTATTATTTTAGCGGTTTCAGGAACTGTTTTTGCGCGTTTACTTATAGGTAAATTATGCGATAAATATGGACCGCGATTATGCTACACATGGTTATTAATGTTAGGCGCTATTCCGGTTATTCTAAGCGGACTGGTACAAACACCAACTCAGTTTTTGGTATGTAGATTATTTATTGGGTTTATTGGAGCTTCTTTCGTTATTACACAAGTACACACTTCTTTAATGTTTGCGCCAAATATTGTTGGTACTGCAAACGCAACTTCAGCTGGTTGGGGAAATCTTGGTGGTGGTGCAAACCGTTTAGGGATGCCATTAATAGCCGCAACCGTTGTGGCTTTTGGCGTTGCAGAAGCCGAAGCTTGGAGATACTCTATGGTTATTGTAGGAATGGCTTGTTTTTTAATGGGTATAGTGTATTACTTTTTTACTCAAGATACACCAGAAGGTAATTTTAAAGATTTAAAAGCATCTGGCGTTGCTATTGAAAAGAAAAAAGATGAAGTGGGTTTTCTAGCAGTTCTTAAAGATTATAGAATTTGGATTTTGTTTATAGTGTATGCCGCTAGTTTCGGTATTGAGTTAACCGTATATGGTACTATGGACGATTACCTTCAAAATACGTTTCAATTAGAAAGACTTACTGCGGGTAACATTGTTTTATCATTTGCATTAATGAACCTATTTGCGAGAACTTTAGGAGGCTTTTTTGGTGATAGATTCGGTAAATTAAAAGGGCTTAGAGGTCGTGTGTTATTCTTATCGTTTATATTAACACTACAAGGTGTTATGCTGGTTACGTTTTCTTTAACCACGAGTTTGGTTGTAGGATTCATCTTTTTAATCCTATTTAGTTTAAGTGTCCAAATGGCGGAAGGCGCTACATTTTCAGTGGTACCTTTTATCAATAAAAAAGCTATAGGCTCGGTGTCGGGTATTGTAGGCGCAGGCGGAAATGTAGGGGCCTTTTTAGCGGCATTCTTATTAAAATCCAAATCGGCTTTAGCAGAAAAAACAGCCATTCTAGAAAATCAAGGTATGGGAGAAGAAGCTTTAAAAGCAGCGCAATCTGCAGCAGCATCGATGGCAGTCTCACAAGGGTATATGGTTATTGGTTTTGTTGTGATTCTTACAGGAATTGTAGCCTTAGCTATTAAGTTTTCTCCAGCCGATGAAAAAGAAAACATTCCAATTCAAGGTATCGATGATTCTCAATTAGGATCACTTCAGCCTATTAAAGTAAAAAATTAAATTATAGTTACCTTTTTTATCAATTTTAAAATTTATGGTCCATTTTTTAGGGTATTCTGAATAATAAAAGTGATGCTTGTTTCCTATATATATATTGTCTTATTTAGTATAAAATGTTGTCCTAAATGTTAAAAAGCGAAGTAAAAACAACGTGTTCATATTGTGGTGTAGGCTGTGGTATTATTGTTAAAAAGGATAGTAATAATACCGTTTTTGTTGAAGGCGATAAAGACCACCCGGTTAACAAAGGTATGCTGTGTTCTAAAGGGATGAATTTGCATTATGTAGCGAATGATATTACCGATAGAATTCTATATCCAGAAATGCGTTGGAGCCGTTCACATCCAAGGGAGCGCGTTAGTTGGGATGATGCTTTAGATAGAGCATCGAACGTTTTTAAATCCATCATTAAAAAACATGGTCCAGATAGTGTGGCGTTCTATGTGTCTGGTCAGAGTTTAACTGAGGAATATTACATTGCTAATAAATTAGCCAAAGGATTTATAGGTACAAATAACATTGATACCAATTCGCGATTATGTATGAGTTCTGCAGTTGTGGGTTATAAGAAAACCTTTGGAGAAGATAGTGTGCCTATTTCGTATGAAGATATAGAATTAGCAGACACATTTTTAATTACTGGAGCAAATCCAGCGTGGTGTCATCCTATTTTGTTTAGACGTATAGAAAATCGTAAAGAGGAAAATCCAGATGTTAAAGTCATAGTGATTGACCCAAGAAAAACAGATACTGCTAATTTTGCAGATATACATTTACAATTACTACCAGGAACGGATATCATTCTCTATAATGCCATTGGAAGATGCCTTTATAAAAGGGGATTGATTGACGAAGATTTTATAAACAATCACACCGAAGGTTTTGAAAACTATAAAGACTTAATTTTTAAAACGTCTTTAAAACAAGCATCAAAATTATGTGGTGTACCAGAAAGAGATATTCAAAAAGCAGCTGATACTATAGGGCTTTCAAAGGGCTTTATAAGTATGTGGGCCATGGGGCTTAACCAAAGTGTTGTTGGTACGGATAAAAATGTGTCACTTTTAAATTTGTCGCTAATTACGGGTCAGGTTGGAAAACCAGGTGCTGGTCCCTTTTCTTTAACGGGACAACCCAATGCTATGGGCGGACGTGAAGTAGGAGGTATGGCGAATTTATTGGCGGTTCATAAGGATTTAGGTAACGAAGAACATCGTCGTGAAGTTGCTCAGTTTTGGGGAGTCGATAAAATAAATCCGAAACCAGGATTAACGGCTACCGAAATGTTTGATGCTCTTGAAAGCGGAAAACTAAAAGCAGTTTGGATAGCTTGTACCAATCCACTTGTTAGTTTACCTAATATTCATCGGGTTGAAAAAGCTATGCAAAACGCAAAGTTTGTTGTGGTTCAAGAGATTTCGCATAAATCTGATACGGTCGCTTTTGCAGATTTGGTATTACCAGCAGCAGGATGGTTAGAGAAGGAGGGAACCATGACGAATTCTGAACGTCGTATTTCATATTTACCGAAAGTAATTGATGCGCCCGGAGAAGCAAGACCAGATGTTGAAATTTTCTGTGATTTTGCACAGCGAATGGGTTTCAGAGGATTTAATTTTAATTCTTCGGAAGAAATCTATGATGAGTATGCATCAATGACAAAAGGGACAAACATTGATGTGTCTTTTTTAAATTATGATAGATTAAAAAACGAAGGTACTTTTCAATGGCCTGTACCAAAGTATAGACATCCTGGAACACCAAGACTTTTTGAAGATAAAAAGTTTTACACATCGTCTCAAAAAGCACAGTTTAATTTACCAAGCACCATTGAAAATACCTCGGCTAAACCGAATGAAGATTTCCCTCTTATTTTAACTACAGGACGTGTTCGCGACCAATGGCACACCATGACAAAAACTGGAAAGGTGTCCAGATTAAAAACCTACTATCCAATTCCCGTTTTAGAAATCCATCCTGTTGACGCTTATTTAAATAAGGTTAAAAACAACGATATAACAGAAATTAAAAGTGAAAATGGTGTGGTTAGAGTACGAGCTAAAATAACCGATACTATAAAAAAAGGTGTTGTGTTTTTGCCAATGCATTGGGGTAAACAATTGCAGAGTGATTTGAATAGAGCCAATAATTTAACCAATACTCTTGTTGACCCAATTTCGAAAGAACCCGATTTTAAATTCACGCGAGTTTCAGTTTCAAAATATAAAAAACCAATAGAAAAAATCATCATTGCTGGTGCAGGTGCAGCGTCTTTTAGATTTGTTCAGAATTATCGTGAACATAATGAAGTTGATGAAATTCATGTGTTTTCAAAAGAACCTAACTTGTTCTATAATAGGGTTTTACTGCCTGAGTATGTAACAGAAAAATTAACATGGAAACAGCTGCTTAAAATTAAAGAAAAAGAACTAAATAAGCTCAATATTAATGTTCACCCAGAAACATATATTTCAAAAATAGATAAAGAAAATAAAGTTGTTACCGATAACCAAAACGAGAAACATACGTTTGATAAATTGATTTTAGCCACAGGTAGTCGTGCATTTATTCCTAAAGATGTTCAAATAGATTTACCCGGACGATTTACCATGCGGAACAAAAGAGATGCTGATAGTTTTAAAGCCTACTTAGTTGCTACAGGATTGCCTCCAGAAGAACAACATGTGGTAATTGTAGGTGGCGGATTGCTTGGTTTAGAATTGGCCGCAGCCATGAAGCATAAAAACACTAAAATAACCATTGTGCAACGTGCCTCGCGTTTAATGGAGCGTCAGTTAGATAAAGTTTCGAGTAAACTATTAGCCTTAGATGTTCAAGAACGTGGCATTCAAATTTACTTTGATAATGAAGTGAGTACGGTGTTTGATGATGATGATTCAGGCGAATTAAACATCACATTAAAAAGTGGAAAGCTTATAACGGCCAATGCTATTGTCTATGCCATAGGCACGATTCCAAATATAGAAATAGCAAGAGAAAACGATATTTCCTGTAGTCGAGGCGTTAAGGTGAATCAGCATTTACAATCGTCGCACCCAGATATTTTTGCCATTGGAGAAATAGCGGAGTATAACAATCAATTATTCGGGATTACATCTGCGGCAGAAGAGCAAGCCACTATTTTGGCAAACTTTATTGCCGGAGATATTAGCTGTTCGTACAACGGCTCCGTATTAATGAATATTCTAAAGTTCAACGATTTAAGCCTTTGTAGTATTGGTGAGATCAATGTTCTTGAAAATGACGATAGCTATGAGGAAATCATCTTTACAGATATTAAAAAACGGTATTACAAAAAGTGTATTGTAAAGGATGATTTATTAGTTGGAGTTGTTTTAATGGGCGATAAAAATGAATTTGCCGAATTTAAAACCATGATTGAAAGTAAAATTGAAATGGCTGATAAGCGTAATACTTTACTCAGAGGGTCATCAAATGATGTGCCTGTTTTAGGGAAATTAGTATGTTCATGTAGTCAAGTTGGTGAAGGCAATATTGAAGAAGCCATTGCTCAAGGCTGTACCGATTTTACTAAACTTTGCAATAAAACAGGAGCAGGTTTAGGATGTGGTAGTTGTAAAACTGAAGTTAGAGAAATACTTCACAATTCTAAAGTTTTAGCGTAATGACAGAACCATATAGATTAATGATTAACGGCGGTGTTTTATCACCTGGAGAATTAAAATACATTTGTGAAGCCGCTGAGTATTTGGGGTTGGATGCTATATCTTTTGGATCTCGTCAAGATATTATTTTTCCTGAAGAAATTGATGAAACTAAATTTAGCCAGTTTGATAAAATTCAATTTGTAAGACCAAAACAAGATGGTGTCGAAAACATAGCATCATCTTATGTGTCTGCTGAAATTTTACCGAGCACCTCATGGCTTACAAGCGACCGTTATTTATATGTTTTAGAGCAGTTTAAGCACAACCCAAAGTTGCGTATAAATGTTATAGACCCCAAACAGCGCTTGGTTCCTTTATTTACTGGAAACGTTAATTTTATTGCTTCCGAGCACGAAGATTATTGGTATTTATATTTGAGACTTCCAGGTTGGAAAAAAACAAAGATGTATCCCGCACTTATATATAGTTGGGATATGGGTAAAATTGAATTGGCTATTGAAAATATTTTGATAGAAGAACCAGAAACTATAGAAATGATATTTGATTTGGTAAGTGATGCCATTGATACAAATAACAGAACGGTAGATAAGCCATTACAAGTTACTTTTTATCCGTTTCCCTATTACGAAGGGATGAATAGAATTGGTCCTGATCGTTATTGGTTAGGTTTATATTGGAGAAATAATAGATACGATATCCCATTTTTAAAAGCCATGTGCGATTTGTGCTCAGAAAATAAAATTGGTAAAATATCCATTACACCATGGAAATCATTTATTGTAAAAGGAATTCCATTGCATTCAAAATTAAAATGGGAAAAATTATTAGGTAAATTTGGTATTAATGTGCGCCATTCTATGTTGGAAATGAATTGGCATCTGCCTGTAAACGACAAGGACGCCTTAAACCTAAAAAAATATTTGGTCACTAATTTCGACCAGAATGATATTAGTACATACGGATTAACCTTTGGTATAACCAATCATAACAGCGATACTTACAATTTCACATCCATAGTCATAGAGAAGAATAAAATGCCAGAAGCACTTGGTCACTTTAAAATAAGAGATACTTATAATTTGCTTTATGCCAAAAACTTCGACCCAAATACACGCCAATACATTATGCACGTGCAAGATGTAGATATGGTGGAGTTGCCTGGACTATTAATGGAATTGAGTCAATTATATTTTGAAGAATTAGGTACGGAGCGAGAAGACGAAAACGTTGAAGCCATTACAAAATTAGTGGTAGAAGAAGACGTGTATCAATGTTCCGATTGCTTAACTATTTACAATGAAGTTTACGGTGATAATACTCAAAATATCGCTCCAAACACCACTTTTGAAAGTTTGCTAGACACATATGAATGTTCAATTTGTGAAGCACCAAAAAGTAGTTTCACAAAGAAGGTCTTGGTAAAACATAATTAGATTTTATTTTTGGAGCTGATACCTGCTATCCACTATATCTTTTTCTCGCGCCTCAAAAAAGGATGAGCCTGTCCTGAGCGTAGTCGAAAGGTTTCTATTAGGGCTAAAACAAAACAGGCTCGTGTAAACTTAATAGGTCATTTTTATGGTGTTTAAATGTTTAATCGTTTTCTTGTTTAATATCATGTGGGTTTTATTAGAAATTGAGCATTCAAAATGTATTAAATTAATTTACTGTTTTGTTAAGTTAAAGTTTTATTAAGTTTTTTAAAACAATTGAAAACTAATTGGTTATATCTGAAATTTGGTGTAAATTTATAACAGTCTATTAGTCAAATAATAGATATCTTTTTTTGATCTTTTCAAGGTTTTTCCTTTTGTGTAGTACTCTCAAGTTAAATTTTTAATAAAAATCATAGACCCCATGTCACCAATTAAAACAAAAAAAAATCCAAATAAAGCCCACGCTTATGGGTTTCGAGGCAAATTGAACTCAAATATTTCCGATCGTTATTTAGATAAAATCACAAATCCATCTGATTTAAAAATTATAGAAACCGACTCTAGTTTCCATTATGAATTAAAAATACCCGGATATATAAAAGAGGACTTTAATTTTTACGTTAGTAACAATGATTTAGTAGTAACAACAGAGAGAAGTAAAAAGAATGAAGTTCATGAAAAAGATGGAATTAAAACCAAAAGACATTCCTATTGTTATGCTTCGGCCTATTTTAAAAGAACATTTCAATTACCAGAAAATGTACTGAGAAATGAGATTTCTGTAGATTATAAGGATGAAATTTTAAGTTTTGATTTGCTTAAACCTAACAGTTAATAAGATGTTTTTAAACAGCACCAATTTGAAAAAATTTTGGCTTAATAGTGCCTAAATTGAAAAGGTGTAGTTTTATAGATAGCTAGATATTATACAAATCCACGAATAAACATATTTCATTTATCCTCCTATAGTAATCATACTTCTATTATTGTTATGCAATTTTGGTTCTTGTAGTTTTTTTAAAGTATCCATGCCACCGCGCACTTTTAATTTGGCTTTTACTGCTTTTTGAATAATTGGCTCTATGGATTTTCCAGAGCGAAGTGTCGTCAATAAATCAGATTCTCCAGATGAAAATAAACAGTTTTTTAGTTGACCATTTGCTGTTAAACGCAATCTATTACAAGAATCGCAAAACGGATTGGTAACGGAGCTAATAATAGCGAAACTACCTTTATACCCTTTAATTTTGTAGTTTTTAGACGTGTCGTTTGGTGCATCTTGTAAACGTTCAACACGATCCTCAGGAAAGAAATCATTAACATATTTCATGACTTCAGCGTAGGATACCATTTTACCCATATCCCATTTGTTGCCATCAAAAGGCATGAATTCTATGAAGCGCACAGAAATTGGTAAATCTTTGGTAAAGTGAATGAAATCTATAATTTCATTATCATTAAAATCTTTCATTAACACCGCATTCACTTTTACTTCAAAACCTTCTTTAACAAGTAATAATATGTTATTGTAAACCTTTTTAAACTCATGTCTTCTTGTGATGTGTTTAAATTTACCTTCGTCTAAAGAGTCTAAACTCACATTAATTTTGTTGACCCCATTGGCTTTTAAAACATCAATAAATTTGTCAATAATAACAGCGTTAGAGCTTATAGATAACTCTACAGGGAGTGTTGCTAATTTTTCTAATATGATTGGAATATCCTTTCTAATTAAGGGTTCTCCACCTGTCAATCTAATTTTTGTAACCCCATTCTCCACAAATGTTTTAGCGATATCATAGATTTCTTCATAGGTCATTAAATGACTTTTTGGAGATAATTTCACACCGTCTTCTGGCATACAATAAGTGCATCGTAAGTTACAACGCTCAATCAATGAAATACGGAGATAAGTGTGGTCTCTATCGTGGGTGTCTTGTAGTATGCTTTTATTATTCGTCATTTAGTTTTTTTGATTCAGTCCTGTCAGGTTTTTAAAACCTGGTAGGTCTAGATTCTTTTAACTTTCCCTCCCTGTCTGCCGGTAGGCAGGTTAGTGACTAATTACACCTCTCTTTTGGGAAGCTCGAAATTGCTATTTTGCAATTTCGGGTGGGAATTAATCGTGTCTCGCCCCTTTTAAAATTCTAAAAATATGTAATACTGATGGGAATATAGCATCCATAGATTCTTTTGCGCCGTTTGTTGAACCTGGTAAAGCCAAAACCAATGTGTTATTTATCGTTCCTGCTATACTTCTTGAAAGCATCGCATAAGGCATACGGTCTTGTCCGTAATTCCGAATGGCTTCTTCAATACCAGGGATTCGTCTATCCAGAATAGGTATCAAAGCTTCAGGCGTAACGTCACGTCCTGAAAGTCCTGTACCGCCAGTGTAAATTATTAAATCAATACCTTGTTCTTGGTAAGCTTTAGCTTTTTCTTGAATCACCTCTTTTTCATCTGGAATAATAATGTAATCTGATATTTTAACATCACAAGATTCTAGTTTTTCTATAATCGCTTTTCCTGCTTTATCTTCTTTGTGTCCTGCAGATATAGAATCTGAACATACAATAACCGTGGCAGTTAAATCTTTTCTGAATTTATCTTTATAATCAGATTTTCCACCTTTTTTATTTACTAGTTTAATGGCATGAATTTCTATGCCTTTGTCTATAGGTTTTAGCATGTCGTACATATTTAAAGCCACAACACTAGCGCCATGCATGGCTTCAACTTCAACTCCCGTTTTATAAATGGTTTTTACGGTGAATAGTACTTTTATTTCAAGTCCGTTAACTTCATATTCAATACCTGTAAATTCGATAGGTAAGGGGTGGCAGTCTGGTAAAATATCTGGTGTACGTTTTACTCCCAATAAACCAGCCGCTTTACTCATAGCGAATACATTTCCTTTTGGAACAGTATCATTTTCTATAGCAGCTATAGTTTCGGGTTTGCTCACTTTTACAATGGCCTGAGCTACTGCGGTTCTTAGTGTGGTTACTTTATTTGTGATATCGACCATTTTGTTGTTCGTTGTTTAGTTGTTTGTTGTTTAGGTGTTTCCGACTTAGCGACAAACAGCGAAACAAAATACATTTTAAGAGTTTATTTTCCATTGATGGGATTCATCTTCAAATATTTCCTTTCCAAATACAGGAACATCTGCTTTTATAGCTTCAACAATATATTCCAAAGCTTCAAAAACAACTTTGCGTCTTGGTGAGGAAACAAATACAAATAAGCATATTTCACCTACTTTTACAGTTCCTAAGCTATGATAAATGTGCATACAGGTGAGGTCAAACTTTTGAAAAGCAGCCTCACGAATTTCATAAAATTTCTGGTTCGCCATATCTTCATAAGCCGTATATTCAATAGCCGAAACTGTTTTACCATCAATTTCATCAGCTCTTACTTGACCTAAAAAAATGTTATGCGCACCAATGCTTGTTTTCGTTTGATGTTTATATATGGATTTTCCAATAAATTCTGAAGATATAGCACCTTGTTGGAATACGTTTTTTGGTTTTTTATTTGTCATTGTTTTATAAGTTTTCAGACCTGTCAGGTTTTAAAAACCTGACAGGTCTATTTGATAATATGTTTTTTATTTCTGAAGTACCTTCGATAATACTGAAGCAATTCGTTACATTTAAGTCTTGTAGCAAACTTACAGCGTGTTTACTTCGAATTCCTGATTGACAAAAAACAGCTTTTTGTTTTGTTGTTTCTATTTTATCTAAACTATGCTTCAATTCACTTAAAGGAATATATGTAATGGGTAAATCTTCAATTTTTGGTTGTTGATGAGCTTCTCTAACATCAATAAACTGTATGTTTTTTTCAGATAGAAGAGCTTCAATTGAAACAGTTGTTACTTCAATTTCACAATTAAAATCTATTTCCTTTTTATGAAAGTCTTCTTTATCCTTTAGAACAGATTGAATCGTTTCTTCTTTTCTATTAATTTTCAATATTGAATTATGAAGTGTTAAAGCATTGTAACATAATAATTTCCCAGAAAGTGTATTTCCAAGCTCTAATATTATTTTCAAAACTTCATTTGCTTGCATACTACCAATAATTCCTGGAAGTACACCTAAAACACCAATTTCTGAGCAATTTGGAACACTTCCTTTTTCTGGTGGATTGGGAAACAAACACCGATAACTCGGTCCGTTATTATAATTAAAAACAGAAACTTGACCTTCAAATTTATAAATGGCTCCAAAAACTAGAGGTTTACTTGTGATAATACAAGCATCGTTAACCAAGTAGCGTGTCTCAAAATTATCGGTTCCATCAACTATAATATCATATTCAATAAACAAATTGGCAGCATTTTTATGAGTCAACTTTTCAGGATAAGCTACAATAGAAATTTCTTCATTTAAATCCTCTAAACGTGTTTTAGCGGCAATTGCTTTATTTTTTCCTAAAGAAGAATTTCCAAAAAGAACTTGACGTTGTAAATTTGATAATTCAACAACATCAAAATCTACAATACCAATAGTTCCAACACCAGCAGCAGTAAGATATTGTAAAACAGGACAGCCTAAACCACCAGCACCAATGACTAATACTTTGGCACTAGAAATTTTGTTTTGCCCAGCTTGACCTATTTCTGATAATATGATATGTCTGTTGTATCTATCTGTCATTCCTACGAAGGCAGGAATCTCTTCCTACCAAATTATATTTTAATTTTTAAACGTTCTCATTTGCATATCGAAATGAGACACTATTGAGATATCTCAATAATATTTTATTTCAAATATTCTGTGATTTCTACCTTAAGACCGAAATGACAGAATTTATATTTTTTCAGACCTTTCAGGTTTTAAAAACTTGATAGGTCTATTTTTGTTAATTTATCCTCCTGCAAAAGGTGGCAACAATGCTATTTCTGCACCAGTTAATTCCGTTTCAATTGAAATCAATTCTTGATTTTGTGCGACTTGAAAATCCTTGTTTTTCAAAGTATCATATTTGGAATGTAAAGTTTCTATTAGATCAGAAACTAAACTACCAGAAAACTCTAAAGATTCTTCTTCTTTCTGAGTGATTTCAGCTATCTGACCAAAATATTTAATGGTTATATGCATTTTCGATGGCTTTTAATTCATTTTGAGTATTCACGTTCGTGGTTGAAAATTCCTGTTCTTTTTCTAAAACTATATTTTTTGATATACAATTCTTAATAGCAACTCGCAAACGCCTTTCATCATTTTTTAAAAAGGCATCAAAAGTACTTATCACATCTTTCTTATAAATGGCTATTAATGGCATGCTTTTACCATGACTTTCTATTTGAATAATTTGAGAAACATCATCAATATTATTGATTAATTTTTGAAGTATTTCAGAACTAATCAAAGGAATATCGCAACTTAAAATCAAGTTGTACTCCGTTTTTGAGGCTTCTAATCCAGCGCAAATTCCAGCCACAGGACCAGCATTTTTTGTTATGTCATTGACACGTTTTAATCCGAATGCATCATATTTAGAATCATCAGAAACAATAATAATTTCTAATACCAATGGTTTTAAAGCATCAACACTATATTGAACAAAAGGTTTTTCGTTTAAAATAAGAAACCCTTTATCTGTTCCCATCCTTGAGCTTTTTCCACCCGCCAAAATAATTCCCGTTATGCCTTTTTTTTCTATCATTATTATATAAAAAATAATTTAGCACTGGCTATAATGAGTACAAATGCTAAAATGTACCTTAAATTCTTATTGTTTATTTTTTTGCTACCATAATAACCGCCTAAAACACCTCCAGTTAAAGCGATGGCTACTAATAAAAGCGATTCTTTTTCTATTGACACACCACTGCTAAGTTGTCCTGTTAAACCTGCTGCAGAATTTACCCAAATAAATAATGCGGAAACCGCTGCTGCTTGTTTCATATTACCCCAATGCAACAACAAAATAACTGGTGTTAATATGATGCCTCCGCCTATACCAATCAATCCCGAGAAGAATCCAATAACAGCTCCAATAGCTAGTCCTTGCCACAGTTTAACTTTTTTCGTTCGGTCATTTTCTTTTCCAAAAACATTAAGCATTTTTAAAATGGCAAAAATGAGCAAAATGGCCAAAATCTTTTTGTAAATCGAAGCATCCACTTCTATGGTACCACCAATAAATGCCAAAGGCACTGAGGCTATAGCGAACACTAAAAATAGTTTCTTGTTAAAATAGCCTTCCTTATAATAGTAATAAAACGCGATACCGGCAACAAATAAATTTAATAATAGGGCAGTGGGTTTCATGCTTTCTGGAGCAAAAGAAAAGAGCGCCATTAATGCCAAATATCCACTTGCCCCTCCGTGCCCAATGCTAGAGTATAGAAATGATACTATAGGCAGAATTGCTAGAAAAAGATATATGTTTTCGTTTTGTAACATTTAAATGCTTTCAATTTTTTCGAGTTGCTTATCTAAAAACTCCCAGCAATTTTTATTGATTTCATCAAAAGCTATAACTAAGGATTTTCCGTATTCAGTTAATTCTGCACCGCCACCGCCTTTGCCACCAATACTATTTATAGTGACAGGTTTTTTTGCAGATTTGTTTACTGAATCTAATAATTGCCATGCTTTTTTATAAGATATATTTAAAGATTTTGCTGCTTTTGAAAGTGATCCCATTTCTTGAATAGCTTTTAATAAATGCACACGACCTTCACCTAGAAGCACTTTGTCTTCAGATTCAATCCAGATTCTACTTTTTATTTTGTATCCCATAATAATCTTTTAAACAGGTAATAAAATAACTTCAATAGCATCTCCTTTTTCAATTTTTAAAACCGTTTCTGGAGCATAAACCAAGGCATTAGAAAGCGCAAAGGTTTGCAACATAGAAGAGTTTTGCCCTTCCAATATTTCAACGTTTCCTTCATTGTAAATGGCTTTTAAAAATTGAGGTCTGTCTCCTTTCTTTTCAAAATGTGAAATAGATTTTGCTTCAATACGAGGCAATTCTAAATCGTCTCGATTCATCATGTTTTGAAGTGAAATATAGACGTAAACATAAAAACAAGATAGGGCAGCAGCAGGATTTCCTGGTAATGCAAAAATTTGTGTGTCACCTTTTTTTCCGTAGAATAAAGGTTTTCCAGGTTTCTGTTTTACTTTATAAAATAGTTCTTCAACTTCTAATTCTTTAAGTGCTTTTCCAACAAAATCGTAATCGCCTACAGAAATACCGCCCGTTATTATCACTAAATCGTTATTATTGATTACTGTATTAAGCGTGCCCACTGTTTTATCATAAATGTCTTCAACTTTATGAATGGACACATCATAATATTTCAAGCTATATAGCGCACTTAATAACATTTTAGAATTACTCTCGTAAATTTTTCCGTAGGTTAAATCTTGTCCCGCCTCAATCAATTCATTCCCCGTAGTAACTATGGCTATACTTGGTTTTTTAAAAACCGAAACTGTTGTGATTCCTAGAGAAATTAAATACCCTATGGCTGCAGGCGTTAATTTCGTGCCTTTTTTTAAGGCAATGTCTCCGGCCTTAACCTGCTCACCTAAAGGACGAATATTATGCTCTACCGAAATTTGATGTTCTATGGTAATAAAAGAACCATCTGACTTTACCTTTTCCTGTATCATTATTCCATTAGCTGCATCAGGAACAGGAGCGCCTGTAAATATTCTAACAGCTTCTCCTTTTTTTAAAACAAGTTGATGACTATCGCCAGCTTTTACTTCCCCAATCAACTTATAGGATAAGTCATCGTGCAAATTCAAAGCATACCCATCCATAGCAGATTGTCTGAAAGGCGGCATGTTTATAGGGGAGTATATATCTTTAAATAACACATATCCACCAGCCTTTTCAACAAGTTTGGTAGTTGCTTTTAAAAGAGGGTTTCCCTTTTCTTTAACTGTTGAAATGGCGTCAGAAATAGAAATCATAATTAATTATCGTTATATCCAAACAAATATAACGAATTGATTTTATTTTTTATTCAAGTAAAGATTTGAACTTAATTAAATGCAAATCATATAATATATGACTTCAAATTTTATGATTTTCGAAATTCATGTTCTTAATTTTAGCTAACTCCTAAAAACACATCTGACATGCATAAAATTAAGTATTATTACTTATTTTTGAAATTAAAGTAATTCATAATGAGTCCATCATCAACTTTTAATGATTTAGAACAAAAGTCTGCTCTTAATGGATCTTGTGATATCTGTAAAAGTGCAGATTGTCTTATTCATAATAATTTTGAGGCTCTTCTTAATTCTAAACTACAACGGAGTAATATAGTAATTAAATGTAAAAAAGGTCAGCAATTTATTATTGAAGGCGCTCCAGTAAATGGTCTATTTTTTATTAAAAACGGTACTGTAAAAGTTTTCCGAACTGGTATAAATGGGCGGGAGCAAATTGTAAGATTTGCAAAACCCTGCGAAATTATTGGACACCGTGGCTTTGGCACACAAGAGTACTATTCCATTGGCGCTATCGCATTACAAGACACAGAATTAAACTATTTCTCAAAAGAACATTTACAAGAAGCATTATTAGAAAACCCTAAGTTTGCCTACAACATGATGCTATTTTATGCCAACGAACTTAACAAAAGTGAAAACAAAGTAAAATCCATTTCTCAAATGACGGTACGGGAACGCGTCATTGATACCTTATTATTTTTACATCGAAAGTTTGGCAACCTTCGTGGCTACATAAATTTACCACTTAGCAGAAAAGAATATGCAGATTATGCCGGTACAACCGAAGAACAAGTAATACGCATTTTTTCTGTCCTCAAAAAAGAAAGATTAATTACTGCTCAAGGCAAAAAAATTGGTATTGCAAATGTTCAACTTCTAAAAAATGAAATCAGCGAGCATAACTATTTCTTAGATACTTAACCGTTGTTTTAAAACAATAATTTGGGCGTTTCCCTTTGCCCTTTGGGGTTGAGCTTTCCGCTTATAGTTTTAGCTCGATGCACGCCTCACCAAAAACTTCCACTACAATCCCTAACCACCTCTCTGCTATGGTTAGTCCATTAAAATTAAAATGAACAATCTTGCTAAGATTTTTATTCTTTTAATTCGTTTAATGTAAAAATAAGTATGGCTACGTATGTGTATTAATAAGGTTAAGATATTGAAATAAAGCTTATTATGATGTCAACCTGTCTTTTGATAGGTTTTATTATGCTTTAAAAAGAGGTTTCAATATGGGTATAATCATGAAAAAGTAGTGGGACTACTTATATATTTGCCAAGAATAAGTATTAATACTTAGTTTAATTTAAAAGCATTAAAAAAATGAAATCTCTACTAAAAAGAACAACTTGGATTTTACCCGTAGCAGTTTTGCTATTCGCTTGTGGTGGTAAAGAGAAAAAGAACACGTTAGCAGAAAATGCAACTACTAAAACATCAAAAACAAAAACATTAGACATTGAAAAACCACAATTAACGTTTGGTTTTATCAAGTTAACAGATATGGCACCTTTGGCAATAGCAAAAGAAAAAGGATTCTTTGAAGATGAAGGCTTATTTGTTTCTGTTGAAGCACAATCTAACTGGAAAAATGTATTAGACCGTGTTATAGATGGTCAATTAGATGGATCACACATGTTGGCAGGTCAGCCTATTGCTGCAGGAGCAGGGTTTGGTCGTCAAGCTAAATTAGTAACACCATTTTCAATGGATTTAAATGGAAATGGTATTACCGTTTCAAACGATGTTTGGTCTAAAATGAAGCCTAATGTACCAACTGGCGTAGATGGAAAACCAGTACATCCTATTAAAGCAGATGCTTTAAAACCAGTGATTATTGAATATAAAAACTCGGGTAAAGCTTTTAAAATGGGAATGGTATTCCCAGTTTCTACACATAACTACGAAATTAGATATTGGCTAGCTGCTGCAGGCATCCACCCAGGAATGTATACTGCGGATAACGTTCAAGGGCAAATTGATGCTGAAGTTTTACTATCTGTAACACCTCCGCCACAAATGCCAGCAACACTTGAAGCTGGAACTATTCATGGATACTGTGTTGGAGAGCCTTGGAATCAGCAAGCTGTTTTTAAAGGTATTGGTGTGCCAGTGGTAACAAATTATGATATCTGGAAAAATAATCCAGAAAAAGTGTTTGTGATGACTAAGAAATTTGTCGATGAAAATCCAAACACAACTATAGCAGTAACTAAAGCCTTAATTAGAGCGGGTAAATGGTTAGATGAACCAAGTAACAGAGCTGAGGCAGTAAAAATATTATCAATGTCTCAATATGTTGGAGCTCCAGAGGCAGTTTTAGCAAACTCTATGACTGGTACTTTTGAATTTGAAAAAGGAGATAAGCGTGATATGCCAGATTTCAACGTATTCTACAAATACAATGCAACCTATCCATTCTATTCTGATGGTATTTGGTTTTTGACACAAATGCGTAGATGGGGACAAATACCTGAAGCTAAGCCTGCAGATTGGTATGCTAATACGATTAAAGATATATATAGACCAGATATCTGGACTAAAGCGGCTAAACTATTAGTGAAAGAAGGAAATATTCCAGCAGGTGATATTCCAACAACAGATGGTTATAAACCAGCAACAGCTGATTTTATTGATGGAACATCTTACGATGCCAAGGATCCTATTTCATATATAAATAGCTTCAAAATTGGTAACAAGGATAAAGCTGTGCAATAATTGGTAAAGTAAATTAATAAAGGTACGATGAAGCAAAGTATAACATTAGGAAAAGTAACCAAATTTATGGGGCTAGGTTTTTTTAGCGCATTAAAGGACCTATTCACTGGGAATCTGGAAAAAGAAGATTTTAAAAACTTTTTACGTAAAATAGTCGTACCGTTGGTTTCCATACTATTATTTATTGGTCTGTGGCACTTGGGCGCAAAGTCTTTGTATAACATAGAAGCAGAATTTAAAATAGAAAAGGCACTTAATGATCAAGGATTAGAAGCTGCCGATGCATTACGTACATGTATGGCTTCTGGAGATCCTAGTTGTCAACCAAATACATTACCATCACCTAGTCAGGTTTGGGGGTCTTACAAATCTTTACTAAGAGATCATAACATTATTAGTGCAGATAAAGCGGCATTTATTGAAAAAACTGCTGTTTTGAATGAAAAGCGAATTGCAGATGGTAAAGCTGCTATAACGTATACAGGAAGACCATCATTTGTTGATCAAATAATTAGAAGTTTAAAAACGGTGTTTGCAGGATTTTTATTAGCATTATTTATTGCTGTACCGTTAGGAATATTTATTGGATTGAGCCCGACTTTAAAGAGTTCGTTTAATTGGTTTATTCAGATTTTTAAACCCGTATCTCCAGTAGTTTGGTATTTATTGGTTTTTATGATTGTGAAGACTTTACTAATAGATTCTAATGAGGACAGTTCTTTCACTATTTCTTTTATAAGTGTTGGATTATGTTCTATGTGGGCAACCTTGGTAAATACGGCAATGGGTGTGTCAAGTGTAGATAAAGATTTTATTAATGTTGCCAAAGTGTTAAAGCTTGGAAATTTTCAGAAAATATTTAAAGTGGTATTACCATCGTCTTTACCGCTAATATTTACAGGGTTGAAGATAACCTTATCGGTAGCGTGGATGGTGTTAATTGCTATTGAATTATTAGCACAGAGCCCTGGTTTAGGTTTGTTTGTTTGGGAAGAATTCCAAAACGGAGCCAATGACTCAAATGCAAAAATTATTGTTGCCATGTTTGTAATTGGTATTATAGGTTTCTTATTAGACCGATTAATGTTAACGATTCAAAACTGGATATCTTTTGATAAAACAGAAGCAATTTAAAAATGACGGAAGACTGATGACCGAAGATGAGTTTGTTTGCGATAAAAATTAATGTTGCGGTTAACACGTAAGAGTGAGCGTTCCTCCCCTTCGGGGAGGTTAGGAGGGGCTCTTGCGTTAGGGATTGAACGGCATGTTTGAGCTCCCCGACGCAGGAGGGAGCGAGTAGTAAAAGCCCGACCCTTGTGGTAACGCCCAATAAAAAATAAAAAATGGCATACTTAGAATTAAATAACATTTACAAGACTTACGGACAAGGCGAGAACGAAACCGAGGTGCTTTCGAATATTAATTTATCAATTAAGGAAGGGGAGTTTGTTGCTATAGTAGGCTTTACGGGAAGTGGAAAAACGACTTTAGTTAACTTAATTAATGGTTTATTAGAACCTACAAAAGGTGAAGTTTTGTTTAAGGGTGAACCTGTACAAGGAACAAGCCATGAGCGTGGTGTGATTTTTCAGAATTACTCCTTGTTACCATGGTTAACGGTAGGACAAAATGTATACATGGCCGTTAAAGAAGCGTTTCCTAAGAAAAGTAAAAAAGAGCTCAACGAAATTGTTGCCAATTATGTGGAGATGGTGAGTTTAACGCCCGCTATTAATAAACGTCCGAAAGAATTATCTGGTGGAATGCGACAGCGTGTTGCAGTAGCAAGAGCTTTAGCCATGAAACCCGAAATGATTATTATGGATGAACCACTTGGTGCATTGGATGCTTTAACTCGTGGTAATCTTCAAGATGAAATTTTAAATATCTGGGGGAAAGATAAGCGTACAGCTTTATTAATTACTAACGATGTGGATGAAGGTATTTATATGGCAGATCGTATTATTCCTTTACGTCCAGGGCCAAATGCAACTTTAGGACCTGAGTTTAAAATTGATATTAATCGTCCTCGTGATAAAACAGAAATGAATGATAATGCTAATTTCAAGGAAACAAGAAATGCCATTATTGAGTATTTAATGGATATAGGAGATGAGAGAAAATCGGAAGCAAAAGAAGAATTTGTGCTTCCGGAATTGAGTCCGAAAGATTTTGTGAATCAGTTTAAATAAGGAATGATATGAGTACTATAATAGAAAATAAAACAACAAGTGGTTTTACTGATAATGGTCTTTTTCCTTCGAATGAAGTGATGTTGGATTTGAAAAACCTTAAGAAAGTATATCCAACACCAAAAGGAGATTATGTAGTTCTGGAAGATTTAAATCTTCAAATACGAAAAGAGGAATTTGTGACCATTATTGGTCATTCTGGTTGTGGTAAAACAACAATGCTTTCTATGATTGCGGGATTGAATCCGATTTCAGGAGGGAATATTTTGGTTCTTGGAAAACATATTAAAGGCCCAGGTCCAGATAGAGGCGTAATTTTTCAATCGCCTAGTTTAATGCCTTGGATGACGTCTTTACAGAATGTAATGCTGGGCGTAAATCAAGTTTTTCAGCATGCTACAAAAGCACAACGTAATGATATTGCTAAATACTATTTGCAGAAAGTTGGAATGGAAGATTCTTTTCATAAAAGAGCTTCGGAATTATCTCAAGGGATGCAACAGCGTGTTGGTATTGCCAGAGCGTTTGCTATAAAACCAAAAGTATTATTGTTGGATGAACCTTTTGGGATGCTAGATTCTTTAACACGTGGCGAACTTCAAGATATTCTAATTGAAATTTGGAATAAAGAAAAAATTACTGCGGTAATGATTACACATGATGTTGATGAAGCTATTTTTTTAGCAGACAGAGTGGTCATGATGACTAGCGGACCAAAAGCCAAAATTGGTGATATTTTAAATATTGATTTTGAAAGACCTAGAACTCGAAAATCGGTTTTAGAACACAATGATTACTACACATATAGAAAACATTTAATAGATTTTTTAGAGCATTAATTAAAAAAAGACAATTTTATCTTTTATAGGTTGTGAAACATGAGATATGTCATAATCCTAGGATGTCTACGAACATATATTTGCAGAAGTTAATACTAATAATAAAAGAATAATACTAACTCAAAATATAATTAAATTTAAAAACAAGGAAACATGAGAAAACAATACATTTTAATAGGCTTGATGGCTTTGATAGTTCAATTTGCACAAGCACAGTTTACTCTAGATGGAGAATTTAGACCACGAACAGAATACCGAAACGGATATGGAAGCATCATTCCAGATGCCGCAGAACCAGGTTTCGGGGTTTCAACCAGAGTACGATTAAATGCAGGATATGCAGTGGACGCGTATAAATTTTATGTTAGTTTTCAAGACATTATGGTTTGGGGAGAGAACAGACAACTTTTACCATATGACCAAAACAACTCTTTTGCAATTTTTGAAGCGTGGACCGAATTGAATTTGGGTAAGGGGTTTTCTACTAAATTAGGAAGACAAACAATTTCTTATGATGACGAACGAATTATGGGTGTTGTTAATTGGACCCAACAAGCGCGTAACCACGATGCCGCTTTGTTAAAGTACAATAAAGGCAAATTTATGTTAGATTTTGGGCTGGCATTTAGTCAAGATTACTCTAACCCATCAGGATTTCAATCTACATCAACGGCTTACAATACTACTGGGTTCTTTTCATATAAAACCATGCAATATTTGTATTTAAAACAAGCTTGGGAAAACTTTTCTGGTAGTTTGTTGTTTTTGAACAATGGCTTCCAAAAATTTGATACAAACAATGCTCCTGATGGTGTAAATAGTTTACAGACTTTAGGTACGCATTTAGATTATAAAAAAGGGAGCTTTGGAGCTGCTGCAAATGCATTTTTACAATTAGGAGATAATGTAGATGGTGCTTTTCTTTTAGGATTGGACTTAACTTATAAGGCATCAGATAAAGTAACCTTTGGGGCTGGATTTGAAATTACGAGTGGAAACGATTCCACTACTCCAGATTCCGAAGCATTTTTCCCATTATATGGTACAAATCATAAATTTAATGGGTTTATGGATTATTTCTACGTAGGTAATCATGCTAATAATGTGGGTTTAGTAGATATTCATGCAAGTGCAAATTTTAAATTAGGAGCAAAATCAAGCTTATTGGTTAAAGCCTTAAACTTTAGTGGAGAGCAGGACTTACCAAGTGGTGAAAATGCTTTAGGTACAGAAATAGATTTGGTATTTAAACAGGCGTTTAATGGATATGCTTTATTTGCTGGATATTCTCAGATGTTTGCTAGTGATGGCATGAATGAACTTAAAGGCGTTTCCAACGATGCAGCAGCAGATATTCAAAACTGGGGTTGGGTCATGTTGGTTATTAAGCCAAAATTCATAAACTAAATAAAATTCATTATTTAAAGTGTTATTTAGTTTTATATTACAATTTATGAATCCTGCTTTGGCGGGATTCATTTTTTTTATAAAGGATCTCTATTTTAAATTTAATTGATGACATTTCATTTTTCTAATTCCAAATACATTTCTTACATTTAAGCAGTAAACAAAAAATATGCTTAAAAAAGTTTTTGCTAGCGCCGTATTTGGTGTAGAAGCCTCAACCGTTATTGTTGAAGTCAATGTAGATAAAGGAGTAGGTTATCACTTAGTTGGTTTGCCCGATAATGCTATTAAAGAGAGTAATTTTAGAATTGCGGCTGCTCTTCAGAATAATGGTTACAGAATTCCAGGTAAAAAGATTATTATTAATATGTCTCCCGCTGACTTGAGGAAAGAAGGGTCTGCTTATGATTTAACCTTAGCTGTCGGGATTTTAGCTTCTACAGACCAAATTAAAGCCGAAGATTTAGATAACTATTTAATAATGGGAGAACTTTCATTAGATGGTAGTTTACAGCCCATAAAAGGCGCTTTACCTATTGCGGTTAAGGCTAGAGAGGAAGGTTTTAAAGGTTTTATTCTTCCAGCGCAAAATGCAAAAGAAGCAGCCATAGTTGATAATCTTGAGGTTTATGGTGTAGATAACATCGAACAAGTCATTAATTATTTTGATAAAGGAGAACCTTTGGAACAAACCATAATTGATACGCGTGAAGAATTTGAAAAAAATCTAGACTTCCCAGAATTTGATTTTTCAGATGTAAAAGGGCAAGAAGGTATTAAGCGCTGTATGGAAATTGCAGCTGCTGGCGGTCATAATATAATATTAATAGGGCCTCCAGGAGCAGGAAAAACGATGCTTGCAAAGCGATTACCCAGTATTTTACCTCCAATGACCTTACATGAAGCTTTGGAAACGACTAAGATACATTCAGTGGTTGGGCGTGTTAAAGATACAGGATTAATGGCACAACGTCCGTTTAGAAGCCCTCATCATACCATTTCGAACGTCGCGCTTGTTGGCGGAGGAAGTTATCCGCAACCTGGAGAAATTTCTATGTCGCACAATGGCGTATTATTTTTAGATGAATTACCCGAATTTAAACGTGAAGTTCTTGAGGTTATGCGTCAGCCATTAGAAGACAGAGAGGTTACAATTTCTAGAGCTAAGTTTACGGTAACTTACCCGTCGTCTTTTATGTTGGTGGCGAGTATGAACCCGAGTCCGAGTGGTTATTTTAATGACCCAGACTCCCCTATAACATCTAGTCCTGCTGAAATGCAACGGTATTTAAGTAAAGTTTCTGGACCGTTATTAGATAGAATAGATATTCATATTGAAGTAACCCCTGTACCTTTTGAGAAACTTTCGGATGATAGAAAAGGGGAGACCTCAGTTGAAATAAGAAAACGCGTTACAAAAGCTAGACAAATTCAAACCCAACGTTTTGAAGATTCTGATAAAGTGCATTATAATGCGCAAATGAATGTCAAACAAATTAGAAAGCATTGTGTTTTAGATGAAGACTCTAAGCAACTTTTAAAAACAGCTATGGAGCGACTTAATTTATCGGCTCGGGCCTATGATAGGATTTTAAAGGTTTCTAGAACCATTGCTGATTTAGAAGGTGTTAGCGACGTAAATGGTTCGCATATTAGTGAAGCGATTCAATATAGAAGTTTGGATAGAGAAGGGTGGTTGGGTTAAGACGAGACAGTTTAAATGAAAGTTCCACACGAAAGGCTTCATGCGGTAGCCGGAGGGGTGTACATGGTAATTTCTATGTCCCCGCTGCTGCTAAGCTCCCTCAAACTACTGCACGAATCCTTTCGTGTGGTATCTACTTATTAAACTTATAATTTATAAACTATAAGAACAGTATCTATGAGTAGAAATTATAAATTCCATAATCCTGAAGGTTTGTATTTTATTAGTTTTGCTGTTGTGGGCTGGTTAGATGTATTTACTAGAAATGAATATAAAGATTTGTTTTTAGAGAGTTTGGAGTATTGTCAAAAAAATAAAGGTTTAGAAATTCATGCTTGGTGTATTATGAGTAATCATGTACATTTAGTTTTTAGGAGTGTAAATGGTCAAAAATCAGAATTATTAATTGGAGATTTAAAAAGATTCACGAGCAGATCAATTGTGAAAAGTATACAAGAAAACCCAAGAGAAAGCCGAAAAGAATTTTTATTAGATTTTTTTAAAAAAGAAGCAAGAAAAAGTTCTAATGTGAAACATTATCAATTTTGGCGACATGATAATAACCCCATTGAGCTTTGGAGCAATAAGGTAATTCAACAAAAAATAGATTATGTACACAATAATCCTGTAGAAGCAGGTTTAGTTTATAAAGCAGAAGATTATGTATATAGCAGTGCAATTGATTATTCAGGTCAAAAAGGGTTAATTGATGATGTGGTTGTTTTTAGAATGTTTGAATAGAATGAGCCACACGAAAGGATTCGTGCGGTAGCGGGTGGTTGGGTTAAAAAGTTAGTGCGAAGTTATAATCTTCGCAGAGCGGGAGCATTAGAATTACATTCGAAAATTGAGTTAGAGAATGTATTGGTGTCGTTATAAGTTATGCTAATTTGTTCTTCAAAGTTTGAAACCTCGAAGCCTATCAATAACTAGTTAAAGTGTAACCTGAAACCTGACCATTTGTAACGGTAATATGATACAAATTTCCGAAGTTATTATCTTCAATGTCTTTATAAATATCATTTTTAATGATGGTATTCACTAACTGAGGTATGGTGTTACTATGGCCAACTACTAATATGTTTTTATGAGCCTTTAAAATTTTTGTGACATCAAGTTCGCTTGGTTTGTAAATGGTAATTTCTATGTCGTTTTTATTAGCTGTAGGTTTAGCAGTTTGTAATGTTCTATTATAATTTGTAGAATACACAGCATCAAGATTAACATCATTTAAAATGGTGCTTAATTTTTCGGCACGCAACATACCTTCATTTGTTAAATTAGGATTGTCATCATCAGGATTTGACCTATCCTTTTCAGCATGTCTTATAAAGTAATAATGATTGAAAAGCTCTTTATTTTTAGTAGCTTTTTCGGTTTTGTCTTTACAAGAAAAACATGTAAAAAGAATAATGGTAAAAAATAGATATCTATAAATCATCTTTTTAATATTAAGAACAAACCAATTTAAGATTAATATTTTATATTTTTATAAGATGAAAAAAATTATAACTGCTTTACTTGTTTTAGTAGCCTTTAACTGTAATACCTCAAAAGAAGAAAAAAAAGAATTACAACAAACCAAACCAATAGAGATTGTTAAAACGCCAATACTAAATATAGAGCAAGCCAATAAGCTAACCGATTTACCTTTACACTGCATTAATACAGAATACCCAAACCGTTTATCACAGACTTTAGGAGGTGATGAAGATTTAAAAACGCCAACCCAACTGCATCCAGCATTTTTTGGCTGTTTCGATTGGCATTCAGCAGTTCATGGACATTGGAGTTTGGTGAGTTTATTGAAGTCGTTTCCAAATATTGAAAACGCTGATGACTTAAAACAAAAGCTACTTCATAACATTTCAAAAGAAAATATTGAAGCTGAAGTTGCTTATTTTGATGGTAAACACAACAAATCTTATGAGCGTACCTATGGTTGGGCATGGTTGTTAAAACTTGCGGAAGAGTTACATACTTGGGATGATGAAACGGCAAGAACCTTGGAAACTAATCTGCAACCATTAACCCATTTGATAGTTGAAAAATATATTGAATTTTTGCCAAAATTAAACTATCCACAACGGGTGGGAACACATAGCAATACAGCATTTGGACTATCATTTGCTTATGATTATGCTGAAACTGTAAATAATGAAGCTCTTAAAAACGCAATTAAGCAACGTGCTTTCTTTTTCTTTGGGAAAGATAAAGGTTGCCCCATGTCTTGGGAGCCTAGCGGAAGTGATTTTTTATCGCCATGTTTAGAAGAAGCTGCTTTAATGAAACGCCTATTGCCTGTAAATGACTTTAAAGTTTGGTTAAATGATTTTCTAACACAGTTAAAGGACAAAAACTTTACTTTAGAAGTTGGTATTGTTTCTGATAGAACCGATGGCCATTTAGTACATTTAGACGGGGTGAATTTTTCTAGAGCTTGGAGTTTGTATAAAATTGCTGAGGATTTACCAGAATACCATCATTTGAAAAATATTGCTAACCAACATATTAACTATTCCTTACCAAGTATTTTCGGTGATGGTTACGAAGGCGGGCATTGGTTAGGTAGTTTTGCTATTTATGCTTTAAATTCCACTTCAAAATGACTAATTTAATAGTTTTATAACTTAAAAAATCTACTTTAGATGTGTTAGCTAAAAAATTTGCAGATAATTTAATTTAAACTTAATTCTAACGAGAAAGTTATTATACATTTGTTTGGTTAAGTACGTGCAATTTTTACGACAGACTTTTAAAATTCAGTTATGATTAAAAAGATTTTATTATTACTTTTATTTACGTTGCTTCTAGTTAATTGTAAAAAGGAACTTCAAGATGCAGATGTAATTGTTCGTAAATCTATTGAAGTTTCTGGAGGTGAACGTTTTAAAAACTCCACTATCGGATTCGAATTTCGCGGTAGACACTATTCCGCAAGTAGAAACGAAGGCGAGTTTTCACTCTCAAGATTAACAATAACTGATTCCGATTCAGTTTTTGATATTTTAAGTAACCACAGTTTTGATCGCTACATTAATGGTGAAAGAATTGTTTTGGCAGATTCAATGGCTACCAAATATAGCGCTTCTGTTAATTCTGTTCATTATTTCTCGGTATTACCTTATGGTTTAGATAATAAAGCTGTTAAACGCGCGTATTTGGGTAAAACCAAGGTGAAAGGAAGGGACTATTATAAAATAAAAATTACTTTTAATGAAGTTGGCGGTGGTGAAGATTTTGAAGATGTTTTCATATATTGGATAAATACCGAAACGTTCAAAGCTGATTATTTAGCATATTCCTATGAAGAAAATCATGACTTAGGTTTGCGCTTTCGCGAAGCATATAACGAGCGTTTTATAGAAGGTATTCGGTTTGTTGATTATAATAATTATAAACCTAAAGATAATGATGAGGTTTTAGAAAATTTAGATTTGAAATTTGAAAATGACGCATTAGAATTACTTTCAAAAATTGAGTTAGAACATGTACTTGTATCAATATAATTTATGTTAAGTCGCTTCTAAAAATTTTAGCTTCTGTGCATATTAATAAGAATAACAGCCAAAATTAATAAAACAACCAAACTCTACTAATTTAAGAATGTATTTGGCAGATAAGTGTGTTAGGGATTAAACCTGCCGATAGCTATCGGGAAGGGCAACGTCAAAAAAAAATACTGTAGTTTAAGCTAATTCTAAAGCGATTTCAATCATATCTTTAAACGTGGTTTCGCGTTCTTTACTGGTGGTGCGCTCGCCTGTTACTAAAGAATCGGCAATTGTTAAAATTGACAACGCATTTACATTGTGTTTTGCAGCAACGGTATATAAACCCGCAGTTTCCATTTCTACACAAAGCACCCCAAATTTCGACCATTTTTTATAAGACTCGAAATCGTCAGCATAAAACTCATCCGAAGTAAAAATATTACCTGCTTTTACAGGGATATTCCTTGATTTAGCGGCTTCTACTGCTTTTTGAAATAATTCAAAATTAGCAGTAGGCGCATAATCTGCACCTCCAAAGCGAAGTTCGTTTAATCCAGAATTTGAAGATGCTGCCATAGCCAAAACGATATCTCTAATTTTTACTTCCTTTTGATACGATCCTGCACTTCCTACACGAATTAAATTTTTAACGCCATATTCTGTTATGAGTTCGTGCGCATAAATTGAAATAGAAGGCACACCCATTCCGGTTCCCATTACTGAAACTAATTTTCCTTGGTAACTACCTGTAAACCCTAACATGCCCCTAACTTTGTTAAAGCAAACGGGTTGTTCTAAGAACGATTCAGCAATCCATTTGGCTCTCAAAGGATCTCCTGGTAAGAGAATAGTTTTAGCAATTTCGCCTTTTTTAGCTTCAATATGTACACTCATTTTTAATAATTTGAATTTGATGATTTACCATTGGTAACTATAGCAATTCCAGACGATGTGCCTAAACGCTTAACACCAATATTTATATATTCTAAAGCGGTTTTAGCATTTTTAATACCGCCTGAGGCTTTTATTTTTACCTCATTATTTGCCACACTTTTCATGAGTTTTACATCATGTATCGTAGCTCCTCCAATTCCAAAACCTGTTGATGTTTTTATAAAATCGGCTCCACTTTGTATGGCAAGTTCGCTAGCTTTAATAATTTCAACTTCTTCAAGATAACAGGTTTCTAAAATCACTTTTAGAATATTATTAGGCATCATTTTTTTAACGGCTTCAATATCTTTCCAAACGGCATCAAAATCTTTACTTTTTAGTAAACCAACATTAATAACCATATCAATCTCATCGGCACCATCATCTAACGCTGATTTAGCTTCTTCAACTTTGGCTCGGGTACTCATTGCTCCCAGCGGAAACCCAATGACACTGCACACTTTTACCTTACTATTTTTTAATTCTGACTTTGCGAGTGCCACATAGCAACTATTAACACAAACGGAAAAAAATTGATATTCTTTAGCTTCTTTACAAAGTTTTATTATATCGTTTTTTGTAGCAGTAGGTTTAAGGAGTGTATGGTCTATATAGGTGTTTAAAAGTTTCATGGTCATGTTAAAATTAAGTTTATTTTTTAAATAAAAACGATAAATATCGAACAATTTATAAAACGCTAAGATGCGCATAAAAATGACTTTCAAACTATGATTTAAGTCAGTTTTGTTTAAGTACATGACAAAAATTATTTTTGAGAAATAAACGACTCGCAATTTTCAGGATAACAAAAAGACCTGACAGGTTTTCAAAACCTGTCAGGTCTAGGTAACGAAAAATTCGTAATGTGCTATATGTGTGCAGTTTATAGTTCTATTCTAAATTTTTGTCATGTACTAAACAGTTTTTTATTATTTGTGGAAACTAGGTTTGTTATAAACGTCAGCTTAAATTTTTTTCATAGCCTTAATTACCTACTTTTTGTTCATTGTGGTTAGTGCCTAAATGACTAAGTCCAATTCTAATACAAATTTCAGTAAATGGCAAGTTAAATAATATGCTATTCTATTTATGCTTGGTATTGGAGCGAGAATGATGTATTATTTTAAAACATTATTGGCCGACTAATGATAAAAGACCGCTGTGCTTTAAGAGTCAACCTGCCTGCCGGCAGGCAGGGAGCATAGACTTGATTCTAACTAACTGATAAACAGTATAAAATTTATTGTGTTTTTTTAAGTCTTAGCTTCTGAAAGAGCAAGGTGTCTTAACCTTAAAACCTCATGTAGCGCATTAAAACATAGCTTTGAACACGTTTAAACCATTTTAATCTTACAACAGAGAATTTAAAACAAAGCTCATCAAAAAAAGGAGTGTTACTAATCCTTAAATTTTTCAGTAATATGATCTTTTTTTATTGCACCCTTGTGCAACATAGTTTCAATATATTCCTTATAAACTTTAGTATTTCTAATTTGTCTCTTATTATGTTTGTTTTTTATTACTGTTGAAGTACCTATTCTGTCAGCACCTGCATCTATATATTTTAGTGCGGTATCAAAATCAACAATGCCACCTGACGCTTTTATTTTAGCTTTATTTCTTATTGTTTTTTTGATGATTTTTACAGCAGTTAATGTAGCGCCACTTTTTGAGAAGCCTGTAGAGGTTTTAATGAAATCAGCTTTCGCATCTAAGCATATTTCAGAAGCTTTTATAATTTCATTTTTGTTTAACTCTGAAATTTCAATAATTACTTTTAAAGGTGTTTTTCCTATGGCTAATTTAACATCGCTAATATCTTTTAAAACAGATACATAGTTTCTACTTTTTAAATATCCAAGATTGATAACCATATCAATTTCATCGGCACCATCTTCAATAGCTTTTTCAGCTTCAAATACTTTTGATGGTGTTGACATACTTCCCAGTGGAAATCCAACAACAGTACATGCTTTAACATTTGAATCTTCTAGTAATTGTTTAGCTAATGCCACATAACAACTACTAATACAAATGCTGTAAAAACTATTTTCTTTAGCTTCATTGCATAAGTCAATAATCTCACGTTCAGTTGTTGAAGATTTTAATAATGTATAGTCTATGTAATTGGAGATATCCATTGATATAAGCAGGGTTTATAGGTTAAAAATTAATTCTTAAAGGGATGAAATAATCAGATTTCGTTTAATTTAATGTATTGTTTTGGGGCATACATTTAAGCTAAACTATTAATTTATATGAATTAATCTATATAAAAATGCCAATTTTAGATTAACGGTAAATCATTTTATCTAATAACTAGATATACGGTAAAAAAGTGTGTTTGGTTGATAAATTTTATACCAGATTTGGTTTTAGTTGGTTATACGCATCCTTGGGATGTTTTTTTGTTTTTAAAGACAAACATATTTTAAACCTATGAATTACTTAGTTTTAGTAAAAAAGGAAAAGCAACAATCATCTTATTATAAGATTCATGTTGCTTTTCTACTAACCAACCAACTAATAGACTATTTATAAAACAATTTGTTACAAATAAGGTCTATTAAATTTTAAAACTCTTCTTTAACTAAGTCGCCTTGATTTCTAAAAACTAACTTATCATCAAAGGCATCTAGTAAAATAATGCTATCGGTTGTAACTTTTCCAGCTAGTATTTCTTTACTTAACATATTTAAAACTTCTTTCTGAATGACACGCTTTACAGGTCTAGCACCATATTCAGGGTTATAGCCTTTTTCAGCTAAATACTTTATAGCTTCAGGTGTGGCATCAAAAGTAATGCCTTGTTGTGCTATCATTTTTGTGACACTTTTAATTTGTAAGCCAACTATTTCAACAATATTTTCCTTGCTTAATGGCGTAAACATAACCGTATCATCTATTCTGTTTAAGAACTCAGGACGAACATTTTGCTTTAAAAGTGCTAATACATCCACTTTTGCTGCCTCGATAGCAGAATCTATGTCTTTAGTTGCTTCAAAACGTTCATGTATAAGTGTGCTTCCCATATTAGAGGTCATGATGATAATTGCGTTCTTAAAATCAGCCACACGTCCTTTATTATCTGTTAAATGCCCTTCATCTAAAACTTGTAATAGTATATTAAATGTGTCTGGGTGTGCTTTTTCAATTTCATCTAAAAGCACCACAGAATATGGTTTGCGTCTCACAGCTTCCGTTAGTTGCCCACCTTCTTCATAACCTACGTAGCCTGGAGGTGCACCAACCAATCTACTCACAGCATGACGTTCCTGATATTCACTCATATCAATACGAGTCATTGCATTTTCGTCATCAAACAGATATTCAGCTAAAGCTTTTGCAAGTTCTGTTTTACCAACGCCTGTAGTTCCTAAGAATAAGAAGGTTCCTATAGGTTTTTTTGGGTTTTGCAATCCTGCGCGACTTCTTCTAACGGCATCACTAACCGCTTCAATTGCTTCGTTTTGTCCAACTACACGTTTATGTAATTCATCCTCTAATTTTAAAAGCTTTTCGCGTTCGCTCTGTATCATTTTGGTAACTGGAATTCCAGTCCATTTTGCTACAACTTCAGCAATATCATCATACGTCACCTCTTCTTTTATTAAAGACGTTTCAGATTGTTCATCTAGTTTCTTTTGAAATTTTTCTAGCTGTTCTTGGGCTTCTTTAATTTTTCCGTATCGCAACTCCGCAACTTTTCCGTAATCGCCTTCTCGCTCTGCTTTTTCAGCTTCTAATTTGAAGTTTTCAATATCCTGTTTTGTATTTTGAATATTGTCAACGACTTCTTTTTCAGACTTCCATTTTGCATTAAGTGCGTTTCTGGTTTCTTTAATATTTGCTAAATCTGAACGAAGCGATTTTAATTTACTTTCATCTTTCTCACGCTTAATAGCTTCAATTTCTATTTCCAATTGCATGATTTTTCTATCCAGAACATCCAATTCTTCAGGTTTAGAATTGATTTCCATACGCAATTTAGCAGCTGCTTCATCCATTAAATCAATGGCTTTATCAGGTAGAAAACGATTTGTAATATATCGTGTTGAAAGTTCTACTGCGCCAATAATAGCTTCGTCTTTAATACGTACTTTATGATGTGTTTCATACTTTTCTTTAATACCCCTAAGAATTGAAATGGCACTTTCTGTATCAGGCTCATTTACCATTACTTTTTGAAAACGACGCTCTAAGGCTTTGTCTTTTTCAAAGTATTTTTGATATTCATCTAAAGTCGTTGCGCCAATAGCACGAAGTTCACCACGGGCTAAAGCAGGTTTTAAAATGTTAGCTGCATCCATGGCACCTTGTCCGCCACCGGCCCCAACAAGAGTATGAATTTCATCAATGAATAAAACGATATCACCATCGCTAGTGGTAACTTCCTTAATTACAGCTTTTAAACGCTCTTCAAACTCACCTTTATACTTTGCGCCAGCAATTAGTGAGCCCATATCTAGAGCAAAAATCTGCTTGTCTTTTAAATTTTCAGGAATATCACCATCAATAATTCTATGCGCTAAACCTTCTGCAATAGCCGTTTTACCAGTTCCTGGTTCGCCCACAAGAATGGGGTTGTTTTTTGTTCTTCTTGATAAAATTTGAAGTATTCTACGTATTTCTTCATCACGACCAATTACAGGGTCTAATTTCCCATCTTTGGCTAATTGATTTAAGTTTTTTGCATATTTATTAAGCGCATTATAAGTTTCCTCTTGACTTTGAGAGGTTACGTTTTCGCCTTTGCGTAATTCCTGTATAGTTGCATTTAGTGCCTTTTCGGTTACGCCTTGGTCTTTTAGCATTTGCGCTATTTTGCTTTTCGATTTAAAAACAGCCAGAATCAAATGTTCAATAGATACAAAATCATCTTTCATGTTTTTGGCAATGATTGATGCTTCGTTTAGCGTTTTTCCAGCTTCACGAGATAACATCAATTCGCTACCAATAACTTTAGAAAAGCTTTCTAATTGTTTATCTAATGCTTGTTTAAGCATGTTGATATTTACATTCAATTTCTTCAAAATGAACGGCAATACGTTTTCATCAACTTCAGAAATGCCTTTAAAAAGGTGTTCGTTTTCTATTTGTTGATGTCCGAAACCTTGAGCAATCTGTTGTGCTTGCTGTATAGCTTCTTGTGATTTTGTTGTATAATTATTTAAGTTCATATATAATGATTTTATATTTTGTCCTTTTGAGCGCGGTCGGAAGGTTTTAGTTTTCGACTGCGCTCTAACGGACATTCTTTTTTGTTTTATATGTTGAATAGGTCAATAATCTTACCAATACAATTTAAAAGCCAAAATGGCTGTATTCATGAATTTTTACATGACTTTTTGTCGGTTTTTCCTTCCCTTGTCAAATTATATATGCCGTGTATGGTTTATGTATTGGTGAAATTTTAGTAATTTTTAACCACATCGTCTATGTTTGGATGATTAAAAAAATAGACTATGCGCTTTATTACTATTGTATTTATATTTCTTTTCCATTTACCCATTATTTTTAATGCTCAAACAGTTCAAGACGATTTTGAGGGCAATGGAACAATTACTTGGGAAGCAGATCCAACTCAAGTGATCGTTTTTGATGTTAGCAATCCTAATCAATTTCAAGAAGGCATTAATACTTCATCCACGGTTTTGAAATACGATGATAATGGTAGTGCGGCATTTGCCAATATAAGATTTAACATTCCAGGAAACTTTGATTTATCAACTGAGAATACATTTAGTTTTAAAATTTATATTCCAACAGGAAGTATTTCAGGAACTCAGGCTAATCAAATTTCTTTAAAGTTACAAGATGGTGCATTAGGAGAGCCATGGGCAACTCAAAGTGAAATTATTAAGCCAGTTGTTTTAGATCAGTGGCAAGAAATATCATTTAATTTTGAATCTGATTCCTATATACCAACTGCACCAGATCCAATTACCAGAACAGATTTTAACAGAGTTGTATTACAAGTAAACGGTGAAAACAATAATGATTCTGTAATAGCATATATTGATGACTTTATATATGATGGCACTATTAATGGTTCAGAAGAACCTGTTTATGATAACTTGGTTTGGTATGATGAGTTTGATGGCACAGGAGAAATTGATGGCACTAAATGGTTTCATCAAACTAAATTGATTGCTGGAAATAGTTGGGCTAATGGAGAAGTACAACATTATACTAATAGAGAAGCTAATTCTTATATGGATAACGGAACCTTAAAAATTAAGGCTATTAAGGAAACCTATTCGGATCAGGGGGTGTCTAAATCTTACACTTCTGCAAGGCTAAACTCAAAATTTTCTTTTAAATATGGTAGAGTAGAGGTACGTGCTAAACTGCCTTCGGTGGCTGGTACATGGCCTGCCATTTGGTTGCTAGGAAAAAATATTAACGAAGATGGTGCATATTGGGATAATGAAGGCTTTGGTACTACTAGCTGGCCTTGGTGTGGTGAAATTGATATAATGGAACCTAATGTTGCTAAAACAGAAATTTTGGGAACTTGGCATTGGGATAATGGTGGGGGTTATCAATTTAATAGTAAAAGTGTAGTCACTAATAATACAGATACGTCTCAAAATTTTTATAACTATATATTAGAATGGAATCCTGATTCTATGAAAATTTATATGAATAATATTTTAATCAATGAAATGCCTACAGTAACTCCTTTTGACGAAGAATTTTTTATATTATTAAATGTTGCCATGGGAGGTAGTTTGGGTGGAAATATCGACAATGGTTTTACTAACGATATTATGGAAATAGATTATGTAAGGATTTATCAAGAAAGTCCTTTGTCAATAGCTCAAGAGGTTAAAAATGAAGTACGTTTTTATCCAAACCCAGTTGAGGATAAATTAAATATTGAATTGAAAAACATGACTAATCAAAATGTTGGTATGCAAGTTGTTGATGTCAGTGGACGTATAATTTATAATAAGCAATATGTTATTGAAGATTCTAAAATTAGTTTTGATGCCTCATCTCTTAATCCGGGGTTATATTTTATCAATCTATCGTATAGACATGCAATAAACAACGCTTTTAAATTTGTAAAGAAGTAAAACTTGTAAGTTTAGAATAAAAGTACGACTGTTAATTTATGGGAATAATAAACAAACTATTTGGTGGTTCATCTGGTCCAAAAGAAGAAAAACTTTTGCCTTGGATTACTTTAAGTGAATTATCGCAATTAGATACTATAAATGAAAAATCGAGCACAAAAACACAAGTAATTTTTAAGCACTCTACCCGATGCGGCATTAGCAGAATGGTTATGAATCAGTTTGTTGATGCTTACGACGTAAACGAGAACAACTTAGATTTATACTATTTAGATTTATTGAATTATCGAGACGTTTCTAACGAAGTAGGCTATAAATTTCAAGTCAGTCACCAATCTCCGCAACTTTTGGTCATTAAAAATGGGGTAGTGGTAGCTCATGATTCTCATGGCGCTATTAATGAGTTGGATTTGAATCAATTTCGATAAGACTTTACTGGATCTTTTATTTTTTTTACTATTAAGTAAACATTATATTTAGAGTATTATTTTTTTAATAATCTAAATATGCGCCATCCATTATTACTAATATTAATACTATTTATTTCTTTTTCAACAACGCATTGCGCTAAGTCAAATCCTAAGTTTAATACGTTAGTTTGGTCTGATGAGTTTGATGAAAATGGCTCTATAAATAAAGAAAAATGGTTTCATCAAACACAATTGCCAGCAGGTGGAGATTGGTATGGTGGCTTAATAAATCATTACACCAATCGAATAGAAAATTCATACGTAAAAGATGGTTTTCTGAATATTGTTGCCAAGAAAGAAATATTTAATGACCAAGGCGAAATCAAAGAATATACATCAGCTAGATTAAATTCAAAATTTGCTTTTACTTATGGGCGGGTAGAAGTAAGGGCAAAATTACCTAAAGGTATTGGTACTTGGCCTGCTATATGGATGCTTAATAAAAATATAGACGAACCTGGAGCTTATTGGCAAAAACAAGGCTATGGCACTACGTATTGGCCTGTTTGTGGCGAGATTGATATTTTAGAGCATTGGGGAAAAAAGCAAAACTTTATTCAAAGTGCGGTTCATACTGCTGCTAGTGCTGGAGATGATGTAGTAAATCTTGGCGGTAAATTTTTAGAAAATGTCTCAACTCAATTTCATACCTATAGTCTTGAATGGTATGAAGATAAAATGGTATTTAGTGTTGATGAGGATGTACATTATGTATATCAACCTTCTGTAAGAGATTCTGAAACCTGGCCATTTACAACTGATCAATATATTTTATTGAATATTGCTATTGAACAAGATATGGACCCTTCTTTTGAAGAAAGTGCTATGCTGATTGATTATATAAGAGTTTATCAATAAATATTTAATGAAAAATAAAGTTGGTTTAAATATAAGCATAAGACTACTATACCTTGTGTTGCTTCTCTTTTTTTGCTGTGAAAAAGATATAATAAACAAAGATGACATTACAGAAATTAATAAAAAGGGAGCTTTAGAACAAATTAAAAAATCTGGAAAATTAAGGGCTTTAACAGTATATAGCGCCACATCTTATTTTCTATATAAAGGACGCCCAATGGGGTATGAATTTGAATTACTAGAACGATTTGCCACTTATTTAGATGTAGATTTAGAAATAGTAGTAGTTGATAATATAAATGAGCTTTTTGAAAAATTAAATAATGGAGAAGGTGATATTGTAGCTCATGGTTTAACGATTACTTCTGATAGAAAAGAAGACGTTTCTTTTACCGATCATTTGTATTTAACTAAGCAGGTTTTGGTGCAAAAAAAACCAGATAACTGGCGAACTATGCCATGGGAAAAATTAAAAAATGCCTTAGTTCAAGACCCCATAGATTTATTAGGCGATACAATTTCTGTAAGGGGTATGTCGTCTTATAAAGAAAGGATATATAATTTATCTGAAGAGTTGGGAGGAACAATACATATAAATATACTTTCTGGAAAGATGTCCACAGATGAAATAATAGAACGAGTTGCACAAGGAGAAATTAGGTACACCATTTCAGACGATAATATTGCAAGTGTTATGGCAACCTTTTATCCAATTTTAGATGTGAAAGTTCCTGTTAGCTTTTCTCAGCGTATAGCTTGGGCTACAAGGCATGACTCTCAAGATTTACTAAACGCCACAAATAATTGGTTAGAACAAATAAAAAGAAAAATAGACTTTAATGTTATTTATAACAAGTATTTTAAAAACAAGAAATACTTTAGAAGACGAATAAAAAGTAATTTTTATAGTTTAAACAAACAACAAATAAGTCCTTATGATGGTTTAATAAAAAAATACTCAAAATCTTTAAATTGGGATTGGCGGTTAGTGGCTTCTCAAGTTTATCAAGAATCAAAGTTCGATCCTAGAGTAAGTTCTTGGGCAAAAGCATCTGGATTAATGCAATTAATGCCAAATACAGCTAAAGAACTTGGGGTAACCAATAGGTCAGACCCAGAACAAAGTATAAGAGGGGGAACAAAATATTTGAAACAATTATGGAAGCGTTTTGAGCATATAACAGATTCAATTCAACGTACTAAATTTACGATGGCATCTTATAACAGTGGATTATATCATGTCATTGATGCCCAAAATTTAGCTGAAATAGAAGGCTTAAAGAAAGATGTTTGGGATGATCATGTTGAAACCATAATTTTAAAATTGAGTGAACCTAAGTATTACAATCACCCTATAGTAAAATATGGTTATGTTCGTGGTTTAGAGCCGTATAATTACGTAAAACAAATTTTTGAAAGGTACCAACATTACATTCAATTTATAAATGAATGATTATTTGTTAATGATTAAAGGCTTCTTAGCGTTTTCTGTTAATAAGTTTTAAGATATTCTGTAATTTCCCATTGACTTTTTAGTAAGAAAATTCTAACTTCGCTTATCAGATGATATCGTTTATTGACACGGAACGATATCTATATGTTAGCATTCATTAAAGTAAACGCAAATGACAGATTCAAATAAAAAAGATTTTATTCCTGCACTTGGTTATGATTGGTTAACTGGAATGTATGATTTAACTATAAAATTAACAATGCCTGAAACAACGTTTAGAAACAGGTTAATCAATGAAGTAAATCCACAAAATGATGAAAAAATACTTGAATTTGGATTTGGAACAGGTCAAAATTTGATAATTGGAAAACAAAAGTATCCTAAATGTGATTTTAGCGGATTAGATATTGACCCAAAGGTTAAGATAATTACGGAAAGGAAGTTAGAAAAGGTAAAGTTAAATATTCCTCTGTTCCTATATGATGGTGGAAAATTTCCATTTAAGAATAATGAATTTGATAAAGTTTACAGTTCTTTAGTCTTTCATCAACTTGATACAAAGACTAAAAAAGAATGTCTGAAAGAGATACATAGAGTTTTAAAACCGAATGGGAAATTAATTATTGGAGATTGGGGGAAACCAAAATCAAAATTCAGACGGATTTTATTTTATGCTGTTCAATTATTGGACGGATTTAAAACAACACAAGAAAATGTTGAAGGACTATTGCCGAAATATATGTCGGAATGTGAATTTGAAAACGTAAAAGAAACAGATTACATAAATACAAAAATTGGAACTTATTGTTATTACGTTGGAACGAAATTGTTATGAGGTCCAAAAGGCCTCATAGAACTGTACGAAATCTGTGTAGAAAAGAGGGTTTCCAATGTTGACGAGATCTAAAGTCTCTGCGTGTATATTAACTTTACTGCTCTCTTTTGTCTTTTCTGTTTATTTAGCTAATTTAATAGATTGTAAACTTAAGTCGTGTATAATTCATTGCTAGTGCAAGCTTACTTACGAATCCCGACGCTTCGGAACTTGCGGATTTTCTATTGGGTTTGTATTTGCTGAATTAGTTGCTTAACCATGCAACTAACCATACACGAACACGATAAGCGTAACTGCCAAAAACCTCCCAAAATCAAATTTGAGAGGTTTTTTTATTTACCTTCTAATAGCATAAGAATTAATAATACCTTTTAGCTGTAGTTTTAAGTCTTCACCAGTATCAAAAACCATTTGTTCGTTACTAGGAAAGGGCAGGAGTCTGTTATTTATCAATTGTCTGTCCGCTTTGTTTAGCGCACGTTTATCACCTTTATATCTCGCAAAAATATGCTCAAATACAAAACCACTATCTATAGTAAAAGTATCTACAGGTTGGTTGCTTTGGGCATCTATATACACCACATCTGCAATGACTTGTGCAGATTTGGTTTGTATAGTTTCGTATAAACGGCCTCTTACTTTTATAATTTTTTCATACTTAATATCGTTACCTAAACTGTCTTTTACCACGTTACCATTACGGTCTTTTTCGTATTCCCAACCATCTGCAATTTCTTTTTCTCTTAAAAACTCACGTTGGTTAACGCGCTCTGGAGATACATCAATTTGTTTTAAATTAAGGTGCATGGCATAATCGTAATTAAGATTTGGCACTTTGTTAGCATGATACTCACTCCAAAACTTATTTAAACCATAAGTATCAAAGTTTAATAACTCTGCTTCTAAGCGTTGGGGTATTACTTGTTGTGTATTGTTAAGTATAGATACTAAAATACGATCTTTTCCACGTTCATGTGCTTCACTTAGAAGGTCTCTAGTATTCTCGTAATTAGGACTTATACGTTCTAAATACGATAACTCACTATAAGCCTGTCTAATAGTTTGTTTGTCATCAGATTCTAAAAGGTTTAATCCTTTTTCATATAAATAATCTGAGAGTTGCGTTTTAGAACTTATAATATCATTACTATAATCGTTAAATGTAAACCGAATGTTTTTTCCATTAACATTTAAAGGCAAAATAGGTTTTATAGCTTCCTGTCTCGCATCTAAATCTAAATAGAGCTCGTAGATGTTTCTGAACATTTCAGGGTTGTTGTCTTTTTTAAGATGCGCAATATTTTCTAAATCGCGTTCCACGACTTTGTAATAGGCATCCTGAAGCATGATAGCGTAATCGTAATTACGCTTTTTATCTTTATTCTTTCTTAGTTTATCTAAGGCTGTGTTTATGGCACGGTCGTAATTACCAGAATTAACTGCGACTTCAACTTGCTTTTTTGTGTTACAAGCTATAAGTAATAAAAGTACAACTGAAAGGAGTAGTAATTTTTTCATAGGTCAAAAACTTTGGTCATTTGGGATACTATTTCAATAGTGGTGCCAAAATACGAATCTTACTTATGAAATGCTAATAAATCCGATAAAGTGTTTAGTTTAATGTATTTTTATAAAACTAATCTTACTTTTTGTTATATATAAACTTATTTTATTTTTGCTAATAACTGACTTATACAGATACAATAAAATGATAGGATTTGAACCTAAATTTGGCTGGTTGTTCTGCGTTAGGGATTGAAGCGGCATCCTTTTTGCGGAGTTTTGAATACTATGCCTGTTTTTTGAAACGAGGTGTTTATTGATATTGAGATCCCGAAGCTAGTTCGGGACTGCTTCGCAGAAAGATATAGCGAAAAGCCCGACCCTTTTCGGGTAACGCCCAAAACATAAAAAATCCCGCATTATGCAGGATTTCTTGTCTGTAATTTATGAGTGATAAAGCACTATTTCTTCTTGTAAACAGGTAATATTTTAGTAGAAACCTCACCAAAACCTATACGCGTACCATCTTTTTCGCAATGTCCGCGCATAATTACCGTATCGTTATCATTAATGAATTTACGCTCTGTACCATCTTTCATTTTAATTGGCTTTTCACCCCTCCAAGTTAGTTCTAACATAGACCCGTAACTATCTTCGGTTGGGCCAGAAATGGTTCCGCTTCCCATCATGTCTCCAGAATTTATTGGGCAACCATTTACAGTATGGTGCGCCAATTGTTGCGCCATATTCCAATACATATATTTGAAATTAGAGTTGCTAACCACGGTTTCTTTGGCGCCTATTGGTTGTATGGCTACTTCTAAATTTATGTCGTAACCTTTTTTACCTTTATATTGAAGGTATTCTAGTTGTTTTTTTAGAGGCTTTGGACTTTCTACTTTATAGGGCGCTAAAGCATCTAAAGTTACAATCCATGGTGAAATGGATGATGCAAAATTTTTGGCTAAAAAAGGGCCTAAAGGCACATATTCCCATTTTTGAATATCTCTAGCACTCCAATCATTCAGTAAAACCAATCCAAATATATATTCTTCAGCTTCAGCAATTGGGATAGGTTCTCCCAAATCATTGGCATCAGTTGTAATAAATGCCATTTCTAATTCAAAATCCACTAATCTACTTGGTCCAAAAACAGGTTCTGAAGCACCGTTTGGAAGCGTTTGCCCTTGTGGTCTGTGTACTGGAATTCCAGATGGTATAATAGACGAACTTCTACCATGATAGCCCACAGGAATATGCAACCAGTTTGGCAACAACGCATGCTCAGGATCTCTAAACATAGTACCAACATTGGTAGCGTGCTCTATACTTGAGTAAAAATCGGTATAATCACCAATGTGTACTGGAAGTTGCATTTCAATTTCGTCTAAACGAAACAGAATAGTTTCTTTATGTTTTTTATTATTTTTTAAAGCATCGTTGTTGGCATCAAAAATCTGAGCAATTCTATTTCTTACAGCGCGCCATGTTTTTCTACCGTCTGCAATAAAATCATTGAGCGTGTCTTGAAGAAAAATATCATCAGTTAAAGGAATACCTTCAAAATAGCCTAATTGATGCAAAGCGCCAAGGTCTATAGCGGTATCGCCAATACGTGTACCGATGGTAATGATATCATCACGAGTTAAAAACACACCAAACGGAATGTTCTGAATAGGAAAATCTGAATTTTTATCAACGTGTAACCACGATGTTCTATCTGGATTGTTAGCGGATAATGGCATAACTTAGTTTATGTTTAATTATTGAATTCTTATCAAACCTACACATTTTTTTTATTTTAAAGGAAAAAAGTGCATAAAATTTGACTTAATTTTAACGGTTAATAAGCCGTTGAAAACTTAAAAGTAAAACTGTATTTTTTAATACTAATAACTAATCTATTTCCTATTTTTGCACATTATTTAACTAGAACTTGATTTCCATTTTCATGGAAATGAAAAAAATATATCTTTATGCAACGCGACGAACAAATTTTTGAACTTATTCAAGCTGAAAAAGAACGCCAACTTCATGGTCTTGAACTTATTGCATCAGAGAATTTTGTAAGCGACCAAGTTATGGAAGCTGCAGGCTCTGTGTTAACCAATAAATATGCTGAGGGCTACCCAGGAAAGCGTTATTATGGTGGTTGCGAAGTGGTTGATGAAGTGGAGCAAATTGCCATTGATAGAGCAAAAACATTGTTTGGTGCTGCTTATGTAAATGTACAACCACATTCTGGAAGTCAAGCTAATACGGCAGTGTATCACGCGTGTTTAACACCAGGAGATAAAATTTTAGGATTCGATTTATCTCACGGTGGGCATTTAACTCATGGATCGCCAGTAAATTTTTCTGGTAAACTTTACAACCCAGTCTTTTACGGTGTAGAGCAGGAAACAGGTGTTTTAAATTATGATAAAATTCAAGAGATAGCTACTAAAGAGCAACCAAAACTAATTATAGCAGGAGCTTCGGCATATTCTCGCGATATAGATTTTAAACGTTTTAGAGTTATAGCTGATAGCGTTGGTGCAATTTTAATGGCAGATATTTCGCATCCTGCAGGATTAATTGCAAAGGGTATATTAAACGATCCGCTTCCACACTGTCATGTTGTAACCACTACAACACATAAAACCTTAAGAGGCCCTAGAGGAGGAATGATTATGATGGGACAAGATTTTGAAAACCCATTTGGTATCACCCTTAAAAACGGAAACTTGCGTAAAATGTCGTCTTTATTAGACTCAGCGGTTTTTCCAGGAAACCAAGGCGGCCCTTTAGAGCATATTATTGCCGCAAAAGCCATTGCTTTTGGTGAGGCATTAACAGATGATTTTTTAACCTATCAATTACAAGTTAAAAAGAATGCATCAACTATGGCCGATGCTTTAGTTGAAAAAGGGTATAACATTATTTCTAATGGTACCGATAACCACTGTATGTTAATTGATTTGCGTAACAAGAATCTTTCTGGTAAAGATGCTGAAAACGCTCTAGTAAAAGCCGATATTACGGTAAATAAAAACATGGTACCTTTTGATGATAAATCGCCATTTGTAACTTCAGGAATTCGTTTAGGCGTTGCCGCAGTTACAACACGTGGTTTAAATGAAACAGATATGGTGGCTATTGTTGATTTGGTTGATGAAGTGATTACTAATTTTGAAGACGATGCTAAACTAGAAGCTGTAAAAACTAAAGTAAATGCTATGATGAAAGATAAACCATTATTCGTATAAACTTTAAATCACATAAATTATAATTATAAAAATCCTGCTTATTGCGGGATTTTTTATGTTTTGGGCGCCTGCCTGCCGGCAGGCAGGTTACCACAAGGGTCGGGCTTTCACTACTCAATCTTTTTGTAAAAAAAACAAAAAGGATTTCAAACAGGCCGTTCAATCCCTAACGCAATTGTTTGCTAACTTCTGTTTTTAAATAGAAAGTTTGTGTAATTTAATCCAAACTGGCCCTCTTTCTCCAATTCTTTTGAATAGCATAAATAACGGCTTCCTCTGATATTTTACTTTTTGAATTATGTTGACTATGCAATACTACTGTACGAAGTACATTAACTATTGAACCTCCAGAAAGCTCATAATTTTCGGCTAGTTGGAGAATGAACTCATCTTCTAAAGTAAATTCTTTTGAAAATATTTGTTTCCAAAGCTTGTATCTTTCTTCCTTATTAGGCAATTTAAAAGGAACTTGTAATTGAAATCGACATGAAAAGGCTTCACCCAAATTATTCTCAAGATTGGTTGCAATAATTATCATTCCGGGAAAATCTTCAATTCTTTGTAGAAGATAGGCTATTTCCTGATTTGTATAACGATCATTTGACGATGTGGTCTTAGTTCGTTTTCCGAATAATGCGTCAGCTTCATCAAAAAATAATATCCAACCATTGTTTTGGGCTCGGTCGAAAACCTTTGCTAGATTTTTCTCCGTTTCTCCTATATATTTTGAAACAACCATCGATAAATCTACACTGTAAACGGGTTTGTTGACATATTTACCTAATAAGGAAGCTGTTAACCTTTTTCCAGTTCCAGATGGTCCATAAAATAAAACACGATAGCCTTTTTTTAGCCATTTATTGAGCTGAGGATTCTCTTCAATTTTATTCTCTAATTTAAACCACATTAAAATTTCATCAATATCATTCTTTATACTTTCTGGTAATACTAAATCTTCCCAATTTAATTCGGTTGTCATTAATTTTGAAGGAAACTCATTATTAAATTCAGGTTGATATGCATTCCCTGTGAAAAGTAAATATTCAGCGTCAGTATTAAAGCGCATAGTAGTTTCTAAACGAGTACGAAAAGGTGCATTTGAAAAATCGAGAAGAGAAAAATTGGTGAAGGGATGCGATTGTTCAAAGAGTGGAAACAAAAAAGCTGGCAAGGCATTTTTACTTTCATTTAAAATAAATGCGGCTGTTCTATATGTTGGAATAAATCGACGATCATCTATTTTGCCTCCAAATTCTACATACGCTGTGCCTGTCACTTCATTTTGGGTATGTAACAAGTCAAATACCTCAGGTTTTAAAATGGATGCAGTTATCATGGAAACAATAACCCGTTCTGTGAAACCCAATTCATAATGTAATAGAAAACGTTCATAGGTACTTTCGTCACCAATAATTGGTGGTTTAATATCATAAATTGATTGTTTTTTATCATTGGTCTTAAAATAGGTCTCAATACGCATGCGAATTATTTGTTCTAACCAATCAAATTCCTGTTTCAAAAATGTTTCTGTTGCTACATAATGATTTACCTCCATGATATGTAAATTATGTTTTTTATCCAAGGTAACTTTATCAGGCTAATATTCCACGGAATATAATCCAACAATATATCTGTACCACTGGTTTCAACTGTTAATTGGTAAGCTTCATCTTTTTCTTCCAGTAGTCCATTTCGTTTAAGAAACGTATTTCGAAGCCCATCTTCACTGGTATTGCCCAATTTCTCCCATTTTGAGATGACAACTTGTAAAATTTTACTTGCATAGTTTTTTTCATTTTCTGAAAGCACTAAATTTAAGGGAATGGAATCTTCAATGAGTAGTCCCGAAAGTATTTTTGACACGGCTAGATCCGCTTCATTAATATTACTATTTTCTCCTGTAGCAATATAATGTAGTAGATGTACAGCTCTAAATTGTAGCTCTTTATTTTTAAATTGGTTCTCGTCATTTAAAAATTCTACGAATTTAAATAATTGAGTGAAAAATGGATGCATTATTATAAGTCCCGTGTTTTCCATATGCCATTTCGTTAAATTTGTTGTTTTAGTTGCTGTTTATTCTTCCACAAAATATCTTAATTAATCTTCAACTGTTTGCTGTCCCGCGTTAGTAAAAGTAATGGCACCGCCAAAAGCACAGAAACATTGTGACGTATTATTGATTATAGGAAAGTTTCCTATCATCACAGTTGGATTTCCAGGAGTCCATGGTGCTGGTATAACTGGTATACAAGGCATAGGTGTTAGAACTCCTAAAGCTGCTGCTGTTGCAGTAGCTACAGTAGGATTTGCTAACGATGAACACATACCAAAGGGTAAAATATTTACCATAGGTATATGATCCATAATATTAGCATCTGGCATATGACTAGAAGTTACTCTATTTGTTGGTAAAACCACTAAACTTGAAGGTGCTTTTCCATATGAACATTTCATCATTGCTCCCATACATACTTGTTGTCCCATATTTATTAATTTTATTAGTTAATACTTACCATTGCACCTTTTACAGTAACATTTCCAGATGCTTTTAATTCTGCACTAGCACCTGCTTGAGCTGAAAATGCCATATTTGCTTTTTCGGTAATATTGTTTGCAGATAGATCAAGATTGCTATTGGCTTTAACTGCAATATTAACAGCTGATACAGAAATATTGTTTGCTGCCTTAATAACAATGTCTTTTTTACTGTCTATTGTAATTCCATAGTCACTAAGGTGCACCATATTATTATTTTGATCAGTTAATGTTATCCCTTTATCCTCATCACTTAATGTAATAATATTTTTTCCTGGAGTTTTAATTGTAATAACTTTTTTTTCTTCATCAAAATCTATTGTCATTAAGTTTCTTGTCGTTATCGCTTTATGAGTATTTTTTTCATCTGGTGTTAAAGTTGGAATGTTTTTTTTACTGTAGACACTGCCTAGTATAATAGGTGCTGAAGGATTATCATCTAAAAAGCCAAGTATGACTTCGTCCCCAACCTCTGGATAGAAAAAATTTCCAAAACCAATTGAAGCGTAAAAAGTACTTAAACGTGCCCAAATACCTTCATCTGAATCTTTTATTAGTGGTAATGTAACTTGTACACGAAACTCTCCAGCAGGATCATCATAAGTTTTCTTTACGATTCCTATTTGTAATCCATTCATTGCAGGTATACGTCCGGCAGCTTTTAATGCATTAACAGGCACTTCTTGAGCAAACCAATTTTTTTGAATTCCGACTGTTATTTCAGTAATCCAACGTCCCTCATACAAATCATGTGAAACAGACGAAACATATGCATTACCATTTATTTTTTTCCCTATACCTTTTAATTCAATCAAAGTATTTGGTTTAACATCAGCGTTTCCCTCACATAAAATAGTACCTTGAAAACGAGATAATCTAGATTTTAACAATTGGGCGTTTGCCCATGAATCCAACGCTTCTTTTTCTAATGGAATTGTTGACTGTAAAAGCTCATTTGCACCTAAAACGTTAGCTAATTTTTTTCCAGTAATACTCCCTTGATTATTAACACTTGGCTCCTGCGATTTGCCTTCTATGAGTTTTTGACTAGAAGCATCCCATGAAATTGCCTCAACGGATTCGAATTGTTCTTGGCTTCCTACAGCAATGTCCATTTCAATAATATTATCCCCATAATTTAATACAAGAACTGACTTACCACTTAAATCGGGTTTTTTTATACTAATCTTTCCATCATCGGTTAATGTTACTAACCCGTTGATCTCAGCTCGTGTGACAATAAAATCCCAATCGGTGGTGCCAAACTGGATAACTTCCTCATATTTTACTTTAGTACTATCAACAGATTTAGATACACTGTAATTACCTAATATTTTATTAATGATTTCACTATCAGTACTATTCAAAAAGTAGTTGTTTTTGTGCACGTTGGTGGTAACAAATGCTTCATCCTTACATTCAATTATCAATGAAGGTCCTTCTTCTGCATCAATAGATATGGCTTGGCTCATGATTAAGCCTTTAAAGATGGTTTTTTCTTTGGAATGATAGCCCGCTTTAATTTCAATTTTGTTTCCCGGATTATACTCGGACGAATCACTTAATTTAAAATCTTCTTTAGATTTACTACCATCATTCAAGACTATGGTTGCCTTAGCTATTTTATTAATGCTTTGAATGACGTTTATTTTAATAATCATGGCATTAGATACTTTGCCGTTAACTGTTAATTGTACTGATAACAAGTCCGATGATGATTCGCTCATAAAATTTATTTTTTAAGTGTGAAAACAGGAATAAACCTCCTATTGGTACTTTATATTTAAATTGGTTTTTTCATTATAATGGTAAAATCATTATCTAAATAGCCTTCCTTTAAAATAACATTAATACAGAGTTTTTGACACTGTTCATAAATGTGAACTTTATTATGCGCTACTATCAAATTTCCAGATTCAAAAAAATCTTGGTTTAGCATATTAAAAATAAGTGCCTTTTTTCCTGATTGATAAAACTGTTCTATGCAATCTATATAGTAATTGGAGTCATTACACCTATAAGACAAAGCACCACAAGCTACTACAACATCAACTTTTGGTAATTGACAACGCGTAAAATCTGCATTATAAAACCAAGTGTTATTATGTGTTTTGAAACGTTCTTTTGCATAGGTAATAAAAGATTCTTGTAAATCTAATCCTAGGTAATCGAAATTAGAAAAACGATCATTTAAATAAGATTTAAAATCACCATCACCACAACCTAAATCTAAAACAGATATGTTGTTAAAATCAAACAACGAAGTAATGACCTGAAATCGGATTTGTTGCACTTGCTTTTTTGTCCAGCCCAACATTTTAGAACGCGATAAGCTTTTATCTTTAAGTCGTGCGGAATGGTATTGCTTTATATTTTGTTTTTCAATTATAGTCATCGTATTACTTTAGTTGTAAAATATTTATATGAAAGGCTTAGAGATTCTATTAAAACTTCATTATTCATAGAATTTAATGATGCAGTTTTCCAGCTTATAGGCCAAGCATCAACAAAATTCCATGTCATTACTTTATTTCCTTTTTCATTAAGTAAGGAAACTTCTAATGATTTAGTTTCTATGCGCTTATCAAAACCTAAGGTTAAGGCATTGTATACCCATCGATTCAAATCCGAACTCTCAGGTATTATTCCTCGTTTAAGTTCTAAGTTACTATATTTTACACCTGTTGGCACTTTATACTTGAACCGGTTTTCCCCTCCTTCGGTAATTTCTTCAATATTTGTTTCTATAGAAATTCCGGATACTTCTTTAAAACTATAGGACTCTTTGTTTAATGCTACTTTAAAATAAAAGCCTGAAGATGGATAAACTGGTTTCATTATTACTTGAATTATTTGTTAACTATTTTTAATCCTTCATGTGCTATTTCTATAGTCTCTACAGCGACTTCATTACCGTCAGATTTTAAATCGGTACCTGTAACTTTGGTTGGCCACGCATTTTGCAAAGCCCAAGTCATTGTCGGATTACCACCTTCATCTAATAATTTTATAGTTACTGTGACACGTTTAACAGTATTCATTTTTACAGTAGTGTACCAATCGAAGAATTGATTATCTTTTACTAAAACTCCTTTTTTCAACGTTATATTTCCAAATTTAACCAATCCAGGCATTTTTTGATTAGAAAAAATTTTGCTATCACCATGTCTGTATTCTATAATTTGAGCTTCTACATCTAATCCAGAAACTTCTAGAAAGGATGCGTTTTTCATTCCGCCTCCTAAATCTACCGTAAAATAAAATTTAGAAATAGGCCATAATTTTTCACTTTGTATTGATCCGTCGTCTGCCATGATTATGTTGTTTTAATTGTTAGTATTTAAGATTTTTGTTGTTGCTGTTGAAATGTGATGACTATAAATTCAGCAGGGTGTGAAATTGCCAATTTAACTGTTATATTCATTCTACCTTCAAGAATATCGTTAGCAGTCATCGTAGACCCCAAACCAACAGATACACTAAAAGCATCAGCAGGAACAGCTCCAGCAAGGGCTCCTTGCTTCCATAAATTAGTCAAGAAATTCCCAATCATAGACTCAATGGACACCCAGGTATTTTTAACATTAGGCTCAAACACGTAAGCTTTGGCAGCAATTTTTATGGACTGTTCTAGCATTATGACTGTTCGTCTAACGTTCATGTATCTCCAATCTAAGCTGTTCGCATCTAGCGTTCGAGCTCCCCATACCATAGTTCCTAATCCAATAAAAGGTCGAATGGCACAAATTGCTTTGCCTAGTATTGGAGCATTTAAGTCTTCCTGTTGTTCATGATCTATTAGTATTGAAGGCGATACCACATTACTTACCGCAACATTCGCTGGTGCTTTCCAAACGCCACGTTGTAAATCTACCAAAGTGTAAATTCCTGCCATAGCTGCAGATGGTGGTAAAAGATTTATTTTCTTTAATATATTTTCCATCACTATGTTATATTCTGGAATCCTAACAGATAACACATCGTGTATTTCTTGAATGCTAGGTGTTTTTGGTTTGCCTTCTACTTTAGTATTTTCATCAGAAAAGGATAGTAAATCGAGATATTCTACCAGTGCGTTTCTATGATCCTCATTTAAATTATGAATAGCAGTTTTACAAATGCTTGTCAAGGTTTTTATGCCTTCGTCATTTAAATTTTTATAATCCACTTCAGAAGGTTGAACAATGGAAGTATTTAACCAAGGATAATAGGCGGCTCCATAGCTTAAATAATCTGAAGATACATTATTTCTGAATTTATCAATAGGGTTGTCGTTGGGATCATCCAGTCCTTTATAGCCTTGGTGAATATCCAAAAGGGCTACTTTATCCATTTGTTCACCGCAGTGATTAAGCATATGCTGCTGTAAACTATAGCAAACTTCTGAATTAAATAAAACGGCATCTGGAACAACAATCATTGTGGGTTCCGTTTCTTTTTTAAGCAAGTCAATACCATTTGTAAATGGAGAGGTTGATGAAAAAGGCTTGTCTTTTCCTGTATCTGTATAGGTTCCAACTGATACAATAAAGCAGCTGCCACCTCCATTTTGATAAAAGAACTTTAGAGACTCGTATAAAAGAAAATGAGTGTCAGCATCTGCATCAAGTGAATATGAAATCCCATTTAACTCAAAATCCTGTTCTTCAAATGATGAAGCAACACTTAAATTATATTTGGTTGTACAACCCTTTCCAAAGAATGATACGAACTCCATTAACGATTCTATACGACAGGGTTTGTTCCTTAAGGACTGACCTCCAAATTCCGCTTTTTCCGTATAGCCAATAAAAGCTGGAACTGCAGTTTCGACAGCTACTACTGAATTTGGAAATGCATTTTTCTCGTCAATATAAACACCAGGTGTTTTTAAATTTTTATTTACCGCCATATTTTATCTTATAAATTAAAAAACTAAAAATTATATAAATAGGTATTAGCTCTTTGTAGTCTTCGTTTATGATTATAAATTAAATCCTTTATCAGCTTTATAAACGATATCTTTTGATAATTTGGTAATACTGTACTCAATTTCACCTGAATTTCCATAACCACTAAATGTTTTCATCTCAAGACTATAGTTAAAAGGAGTTCCTACCCAACGCAATCCAATTCGTCTCCACCATTGCCAGCCATAGTAATTACGTGTGCAATGAATGCGACCTCTTTTTCCAGTATATGCGTTGGAAGCAATAGCATGTAAGGTAGCATATTTCCCTTCACCTTTACCACCATAAGCTATTGCAATAACTTCAAATATATTGCAACTTTCTAGCCCTGTTAAAATTGGTTGCCATTCACCATTTGCATTTAAAGTTCCTTGCCTATAAGTTCCAATTCTTGAATATATTCCAATAATATCATCGACATCTAAATTTTTTTGTGGTTGTTTTTGATTCATAACATTATATTGATTTTTGGATCATTAATTTCTGGTAAAATGGTATCTATGGTATCAACAGTGGTTGTTGCATCAATTAGTACTACTTGTTTTTAAATTTTTATTTTCTGCCATGTTTTATCTTATAAATTAAAAATCTAAATATGTATATAAATAGGTGTTAGCTCTTTGTTGTCTTGGTTTACCATTTTATATTTGTAATTAGCAAAGGGTAAGGTCATCTTTTGACCTTCTACGAGATTGCTTCTTTGTTTAGGTCCCCATTTTAATTCTAAGCGTTTTTGGGCTTTTTTTGTATAGGCCAAAGGAATTTTAGATTGAAAAATAATTTCGGTGGCGTTTTCATCAGATATTTTTTCAAATTTCCATTCTTCAATATTACCATTGTTGTTTTCCGCATTATTTTGTTCACTATTAGGCGCAAATGCTAAATCAACGATTGTATAAGTCTTTTCTTCTGGAGTTTCATTGATCATTATGTGGTATTCCCAATAGGTTTTTCGCACTTTAAAATTGACAGTAAATTCTAATTTTTCGATAGAATCTATTTCAGAAATTGAAATCCCAATACAACCAACGGCCTGATTTGGTGGTCTGCCTGGATGTAAATAGCATTTATCATCTTGTTGTAAGGTGTTATAAGCTTCAGAATTCGACCAATAGTAGTAAGGATTAGAAAAATTAATATTCTTCGGGTAATCGGTATAACTATAAAAAGCTTCATTTGTACAGACTACCCAAAAGAATAAAACAGCGGTCTCATTTTTAAAGGCTTCATCATCTTCAATATAACAAATCAAACCTCCTGTTTGAGCCCGAAACCATAAGCGATTACTGTTTGTAAATGGCATGTTTGTGTTAGCAGGAACAATTGCAAGATCATTTGAAACGCCTCTGGTGTTTTCATCAACACTGTCGTATTCATGATTAATTACTATTGAAAAAAATTGTTTCATGATGGATTCGTTTTAGTTTCTGTTCCTGTGATTTCTGGTAAAACAGCTTCAATACGATCACTGCTTATTTTCAGCATACGCATTTTATAAATGACAGATGGTTGATAATTTGTTACTAATGCTCTCCAAAACTGACTCATGTTGTCAATATCTAGGTTAACGAGTTCAAAACTCAATTTATCAATTCCGTCAGGCATCTGAATTTGTTGTGAATTAAAATAAGGATGTTCCTGAAAAAAATTAATCGCAGTAGACAGACAACTTAAACCTTCTTTATAGTTGTTTTCTTTAAATGAAGCGGAAACAAGTATATGAACATTTATATAAACTGGTGGAGCCTGCTTTAGGATATTACTTCCTTGGTTTGTTATATTAGGCTGGTTTGCAATGGTGCCTTCTTCTGAGATGTTAACAACCGATACTACTAATGTGTCATCATTGTTGTTTGTGACACCAGATAGCCTGACAATTGATTTTTCACCGGAAGTTTTTCGTTTTAAGTAATAGTCAAGATGGACCGTTACAAAATCTAATGCATTTGCGATCATATTTACAGTTAGTTAGATACTAAAGTTACTTATAATCAATGAGAAAAAAAAGAGGGGATTTTTCTTGAAGCTTTTTTGGTAAAAAATATAACCAAAGAAATACGATAAATAATTAGGGCTTGCTGATTTTCTAAAAAAATAGACATAACTAATTATCAATCA